>JAUVSF010000731.1 GCA_030597245.1 Acidobacteriota bacterium | reverse complement strand
GTCGCATCCAGCCGCAAAGTCCTTGAACGTGAACACAGTTATGTACACTAGACAGGGTATATTGCCGAGTATCTCATCACGGCTGCAAAACTTCAAGCGATTGCCAATTTCAAGACCACCCCATTTGTTCAATCTTCGCGCGATTATTCGATTTCTTGGTTTTCGCGGTTTTATTGTACTCCTCCAGTCTTACAATACAAGCTTGATAAATGCAAGCCACTTTCCTCCCATGTAAATATGTGGTTAGTATATTAGTCGCAAGGATACTATCCAACTCATTCTTGCAACACGACTTAACAGACTTGGGTGGACCAAAGACCTTGTTTTTTCCGGAGGAAAAACATCCAAGATCTGGCTCCACGGTCCGGCAGCTGCGTCGTTTTCAACTCAGATAAAGAGCCTTGGTGAGCTTGGTGGTAAATCTTACTGAGACGATTCATCAGCTACCAGAGATGCGCGGGAGCTAAAGCACCCGCCTCCGCATGAGTATCGGACCCTACCGCTCAGAGATTCCACCCTGGCTTTTCATACCATTCCATCGGTTCGCCCTGGCCCAGAATCACGTACTCCACGGCTGCTGCCACTTGATTCCGTTTCCACAGGTATCGGACACTTCCTTTTGGGGTCCATCGATGTTTTCTCCCTGGGTCACAACCGGCGAGGTTCAGTGCTCGAGTAGCCTGAGCCTTAAATGATCCTCGGATGACGCTCGGTTCACATGCAGCACCGACCACGACATGACCGTGGGTCGTCCTCACGTGAGCCGCGATCAGATCCCACTCCTTTTCAGAGCAAACCGATTGGATCGCTGTCAGGACAACCCTTCGGGATACCTGATCCAACCTGTAAGGGGTCTCCGACATCTGAGCGAAATTGGCTCTAACTCGATTTCGATTAGCAGTCAGCCGAGGGGTGTCATAGGTGTTATGTAAACGGTCAACGCTTCCATCAGGATCTCCGTGAAAGCGTGTCCCGTAGCACGTAAAGGTGATCAGGTAGGCTAAAGGGTATCCGTCGATGATGTGCTCAAAACCATAATTGTTTACAAACGACTATTACGAACGAAATCAGAGAACTACGAAATACGAAATCTGCACAGTCGCATCACGCAGAGATTGACCAATCTCCGAAAACTTTAGCCCGTGACAAACACTGAACCACAGCTGCGGGCACGGGCGAAGGCTCGGGCAATTCCCAGCGATGCGCGGGAGCTAAAGCACCCGCCTCCGCATGATCGTCAAACGAATCGGTTCAGCATGCATTCGGAGGCAAAGGGGCGTCGGACGGCCCAAAAGTCTAACCAGATGTCACGATCCTAAGGTTTTGGAGCAATCCAAAAAGCGAAATCAGCAGTGCTAAAGAGGCAAGGCCAATCCCTAATACCCATTTCATTGCACCTACCGTCGTCGCAAGGTCCCCGACATTGATGCTCAACTGCCTCAACTGCTCAGCCATTTCAGAGAGACTTTGAGTCTCCAGGGTTCTCAAGTAATCCTTATCCACGCTCGGTATTTTCCCGGAGATCTGTTCAGCACCCGGCGCAAAAGGTTTAGCTGCAGCTTCAGTAAGCCGGAGGAACTCCACGGTACAGAATGGGGCCTGGTACTCCAGGGTGATACTACGTGGGGATGCATTGTATAGGCCAATGACAAGAACGCCCTCGAAGCCAGGATCGATCTGAAGCCCCGAAAGCATCACAATTCCTTTGCGGGTATAGTACGACTTGACTCCAATATGACCAGCTATTCTCTCAGAAAGACCGACACTTTCGTGAGTGGTTACCAGCGCAAAGACGCCCGGTTTCAGTGTCGCGCTTCCTCTCTTCGAAAGATCGATTTCTTCATTTTGGCCGCTCATCAATAAGCGCTTGCCAATCCGCATATCATAACTGGCAGCTTCCAGGCACTCGTCGGCGAAGGGTTCGATCTTTAGTTCGCCAGATTCTGTGGCGGCTCTTATCTGGGAGTCAGCCATCAACATCGAGACATCCTCTTTTCACCTTTCGTTCACTCAGTAACAAGCCAAAGTCTAACGCCATAATATGACAAAACGGTTGAGTTTTTACGGTTTTCTTTGGAACAGATACGCCCGGCCCCTTCTCTCGGGGGAATTCCCTTCGGGATACACGATCCAACCTGAAAGGCGGCTCCGACATCCGAGCGAGACTGGCTCTAACTCGAATTGGATTAGCTGCCAACCGAGGGATGTAATAGGT
>JAUVSF010000532.1 GCA_030597245.1 Acidobacteriota bacterium | reverse complement strand
TCTCTTACTCGCCCGCGCGCTCAGGAAGATGGACATTGGGGAGGAGAGTTCAGCAAGCTACCAGGAAGTCCTGCAGCTGCCCTTCGATCTGGTTGACGAATTCGGAATCCCACTGGCCTTGTACGCCGCTGATCCGTTGATTCAAGACAATGCTGAAGGACGAGCAGTGGTGGAACGAATCCAGGCCAGGTTTTCTACCAGGGACTGGATTAGCCCCCCGGAAGCCTATCTTATTCAGGAGCTTCTGGAACCGATCGCCACTTCCCAACCCAGTCAAGTTTCCAGCGAGACAGCCGCAGACTGCCGTCGGCAGGCTGCCGAACATATTCGAAAAGCAGAGCAAGCTCTGGCTCTCCAGCGAGACTTTCCTGATCTGGGTTTGCTGTCTGGCCGCGAGGACGACCGGCCCCGGGAAGACCCTTTGTGGGTTCCATATGGACAGCCCCGTTGGTTGGTTAGTCTCGCACCCTCAGGACAGGAATCCGAATTCCTACTGCTGACTGTCGGAGCGAAAGGCGCCCTGGAATCCGTGGCAGGGGACCGGGCCTTCGGCGCCGTCAACTCCGGCGGACTTTCCTTTGTCTCTGTCACCGACTCTGAAGGTGAGACAGTGGGGCCGAGTTTCCCCGGTCTCAATCTTGCCATTACGGCTGGCCCAGAGGAGCGATTGTCTGAGCCATCCGGCCTGCGGTTCTTCTATCTGATCACCGTAATCCTGGTTCTGAGCGTCACCTTTTTCGGGGCCTATCTCCTCTGGAGGGACGTGCGCCGCGAAGTGAAAGCAGCAGAACTGCGCTCTCAGTTCGTGTCCAGCGTGTCCCATGAGCTCAAGACACCGCTGACCGCAATCCAGATGTTCGCAGAAACTCTGCGTTTAGGTCGAACCAGGAATCCAAGTGCGCGTCGGGAATACCTGGAGACAATCGTGAATGAGGCGCAACGTTTGACGCGCCTGTTAAACAACGTGCTCGATTTCTCCAGGATTGAGTCAGGCAAGCGGGCCTACAGTCCGGAGCCTGCCGATCTGGATGAAGTGCTTCAGGATGCCGTGAAGGCTATGGAATACCCTCTCAGGCAACGAGGCTTCGAACTCGAAGTTGAGACCGAAAACAACCTGCCCAAGGTAAGAGTCGATCGCGACGGGCTGGAGCAGGCCATCTTGAACCTGCTGGACAATGCCATGAAATACTCGGGAGATTCGCGTCGGATCGATTTGAGGTTGAGAACAGAAAACACCCACGCCGTGATCCAGGTAACGGATCGTGGACTGGGAATTGACCCGAGGGACCAGGAACGGATTTTTGAGAAGTTCTACCGAGTTTCATCCACCGACAGCGGCCGGATTCCGGGAACCGGACTGGGATTGTCACTTGTCTCCCACCTTGTCAAGGCTCATGGAGGGCGTGTCGAGGTAAAAAGCAGTCTGGGCGAAGGCAGCACTTTCTCCATCTACCTTCCCCTGGGAGGACCGCGATGAAACGGATTCTGATTATCGAGGACGATCAAGCGATCCTTCGTGGGCTTAAGGATAATCTTGAGTTTGAATCTTACGAGGTGTTGACTGCTGTGGATGGCGAACAAGGCTACGATCTTGCCCGGAACGAGAAGCCTGATCTGATCGTTCTCGACCTGATGTTGCCCAGGATGAACGGCTATGAAATCTGTAAACAATTGCGGTCGGAGGGCAGAACCACGCCAATCCTCATCTTGACTGCACGGGGTGAAGAAGTTGAGCGAATCCGCGGACTCGACCTCGGAGCGGATGATTACGTCACTAAGCCGTTTTCGGTACCTGAGTTGCTGGCTCGGGTGCGGGCTGTCTTGCGCCGCACTGAAAGAAGTGGAGCTCTAATCAAAGTCAACCTGCTCCAGTTTGACGACGTGGTAGTGGATTTCAATCGATTTGAGGCTCGAAATGGTGAGGGGGAACTGAAGCTTTCGCGCAAGGAATTTGGCGTCCTGCGCCTTCTGGCTGAGCGTGACGGCGAGGTCGTAACGCGGGATGAACTATTAGATCAAGTCTGGGGGTACGATCAGTATCCTACTACGCGGACGGTGGACAACCACATTGCTTCGCTGCGTGCCAAACTTGAACGGAATCCTTCCGAACCACGACGTCTGCTTACCGTTCATGGCGTGGGCTACAAACTTGTCACTGACTCGGAGACTTAGGAGTCTGAGTGGTCATTTCCTTTCTGGCATAGGGGCTCTCGGGCCTTCGATGGGCCATGACAGATATGAGATGACAGTTTTTTTACATTTTCTGTACAAACGCATGACATGTGTTAGAACCCTGAGGCATAGATTGGCACTCAGGAGCAATGATCGGTTAGAGATGAGACAGAAAACGCTGCAGGTAGTTGGACTTCTAATTCTGATCAGTCTTAGCGTCACTGGCGCTGCGGCTCAGAGCAGCTATGACGACTTCCAAGCAGCATTGCGGGCTGAACGTAGCGAGGGCGATCTGGAGAAGGCGATTGCCCTTTATGATCAAGTTGTGAAGGAAGCGGTGGATCAATCCCTGGCAGCCAGGGCACAGCTGCGCATCGGTCTTTGTTACGAGAAGATGGGATTGAAGGATGCCCTGGATGCCTACCAGAGGGTCATCCAGGCCTATCCTAAACAGCAGCGAGAGGTTGCCCTGGCACGGGAGCGACTGGCGGCCCTTGCCAAAACAGAAGAGCGAGTCTCGGCGGCACCGCGTTTTCGAGAAATCAGGATTCCGGGCAACCTGCAGTGGGCAGGCGGGCCTCAGTTGTCTCCAGACGGTGAGGAGCTTGTAGCCGTACTCAATGGAGCCCTCTGGCTTTTCCCAGTCCATGGAAAGGTCCATCCCGATATAGCAGGTAAGCCTGAGCAGTTGACGGATTCCATCGGCGCCTCGGGCCTCGGCCTATCATGGGCCGCCAATGGGCAATGGGTCGCTTTCAATTCCCAAGAGGACAAAGTGTTTCTCGTCCGAAGGGCTGACGGGGCACTTTCTGAGGTGCCGCTGGAGCGGCAGATGAGTGGTGATCCACGAGGTTACGGCGTCAGCCTTTCCCCAGATGGAACGGCCCTGGCTTACTCCTCGGTAGAAAATGGCGATTCCTTTATAGAGATTGCCCCAGTGTCTGGAGGTACACCGTCACGATTGACGAAAAGCTGGACATGCCAACCTGCCTTCTCTCCGGATGGGAGCAAGATAGCCTACGTGAGAATGGACAAGCCCTACTCCGACGAGCCTGTGGGAGAAATCTGGGTGGTTGCCCCCACCGGTGGTACACCAGTGCGTGTTAGTGACACTGCGGGCAAAGTGGGTAGTCCAATTTGGTCTCCTGACGGCAGCATGATTGCTTTTCTAAAGGAGACAGGATCGGAGGGGGCCGGCATCGAGGTTGGCTTTGTTTCCATCTCCCCTTCTGGTAAACCAATGGGACCCGCCAGGAGCATAAGACTACCCCGCGGTCCACAGCAGTTTCTGGCAGGGTGGTCACGTGGAGACCGAATTGGGATCCCAGTAACAACTCCGTTCTACCAGGCAATCTACACCTTGCCGTCCTCGGGAGGAAAGGCGTTACAAGTTAGTCCCCGCGGAAGGGCACAGCATCCCAGATGGTCACCCGATGGGAAACGAATCTATTTCAGGTGGGCCCGGGGAGATACTGCGTTTGTTCCTGCCGAAGGAGGAAGTGTTACTGTCATTGAAAAGCCTGCGGAGAACCGAATCGTCGAGGTCACGTCTGGTGGTGGCAACGCGGTCTCACCCG
>JAUVSF010000157.1 GCA_030597245.1 Acidobacteriota bacterium | reverse complement strand
TGTTTCTAAATAGCTTATCAGCGAAAGCCTGTTTCGGTCATTAGATATTCGAGCTGAAGATTTGTTTCGAATTTCGAGCTGCGGATTTGGATGGGATGCACTCGTGGGCAACGCACCCCTCGGCCGTGGGATTTGCCACCAAGATGGTGTGTTGAGTGTCAAGGGGGGAAAGAGTCCTTGAAATCCCTATCAGTGTTGGGACCGGTCAGCGGTTAGCGTAATGCGCCCGACCTTGCGACTTCGCTCTCCGGGCTACGCCGTCACAAGGAAAGGTCGTGCCTCCGCATGCTTGCTGAACCGGTTGGTTTGCGGATCATGCGGAGGCGGGTGCTTCAGCTCCCGCGCATCTCTGGAAGCTGTGGAATCTCCTGACGTGCGGTTAGGAGACGGGATTGACCACAAAAAAAGCAGGAAGGCCCCCGAGGGAAGTTCGAAGTGCGAAGTTCGAAGTGCGAAGTGCGAACTTAGAACCACCACCAGGGACACAAAGGAAATCAGTGGTTCGGAAGTGCACCCAGTGCTCGACGGGAAGGTCATGGAAGGCCAGTCAGAACTCCTCCCTTCCTGAGATTCGACTTAACCTCGAGGGTTCATCCGTGGTAAACCTGTGTGCTTCGTGAGTCGGAAGATACGGGTTTCATTTATAGAGTTTCTAAATGCAATTCCTTTGGGTTGGGGGTTCATGAACGGATCCCAACAGGGGTTGTTCGATCTACTTTTCGATGTACCCTCCGAGTGCGCTCGCCATTTGATGACCGGCGAGGCGGATGTCGGACTCATACCCGTCGTCGAATACTCCAGAATCCCACACTTGAAAGTGATCCCGGACATTGCAATTGCCTCCCGTGGACAGGTGAAGAGCGTTCTCTTTGTCAGCAAGGTCCCGATCGATGAGGTCAGGCAAGTTGCTGTGGACAGTTCCAGCAGAACGTCTGCTGCACTGTTGAAGATACTCCTTTCGGAATTCTACGGCTGTGATTCTGTCGAGTACACTGAATCACTTCCGAATGCCGAGAAGATGCTGCTGACTCACGATGCGGCGCTATTGATCGGTAACGCAGCCCTGCAGATACCACCTCAGAAGAGGTATGTTTACGATCTTGCCCTTGAGTGGGATCGTTTCACCGGCCTGCCCTTCGTATTTGCCTTTTGGGCCGTTCGGGATGGAGTGCATCTGGGAGACTCACTCGATGCATTTTACCGATCTCGCGAGGAGGGGATTGCGGCTATCGGCGAGATCTCTACGACCTATGCAGATCGGCTTGGCTTGAATCCTAACGAGATTCGATCCTACCTCTCCTCTAATCTGGACTACTCGCTCGACGAAAAGAACTTGGAAGGTTTGCAGTTGTTCTTGTCGCTGGCACGTGGCTCAAATCTCGTGGATGAATCGGCGGTGCCATTGACTTTTCTTTAGCCCGCATTTCTCATGAGTTTGCAGGTCGAGGCACGTGAAGAGCTCCCGGTCTCTGAGATCCCGGGGCTCCGTATGACCTTTGCGCCTCATGCGGAGCCCCGGGTCATTTCCGGGCCCGGGCAAACTCTGCCTCGCGACCGAGGTGCGGGCTACCCCAACTCGCAGATTTCCATTCTCAAGCGTTAATGAGAGTGGATGAACCAGAAGACGCTGGACCTACTGGCTTTGAGTCTCTCACCGGGCCTGGGCACCATTCGCCTCAACCGCCTTCTAATGAGGATCGGAGGCCCAGCCGAGATCCTCAGCCTGTCCGCGCGGCACCTGGCAAGGTTAGGGCTGTCGGCGGAGACCCGTGTATACATCAAGAACGGCTGCGCACGCAGGGACGCAGAGAACGTTGTTGAGTATGTTGAGAAACATGGGATCGAACTACTGTCTCCCTTCGAAGAACACTATCCTATGCTACTGAAGGAAATCGCCGATCCCCCCGCTATTCTCTATTGCCAGGGCGACGTTCGCACCTTGAGTAAGTGCTCTGTCGCTGTTGTCGGCTCGCGTCACTGCACAGTTTACGGGAGGGGAGTGGCAAGAAAGCTGTCGAGGGAATTAGCTGAACTTGGCCTGAACATCGTGAGCGGGATGGCTCGTGGAATCGATGCCGAAAGCCATCGGGGTGCGCTTGAAGCAGGCGGGACTACCGTAGCTGTTTTTGGCACCGGAATTGATATTGTCTATCCACGGGAACACAAGAAGCTGTGCGAAAAGATTCGGGAAAACGGGTGTGTTGTCACTGAATTTCCATTAGGCAGTTTTCCGGCACCTCAGAACTTTCCGATTCGGAATCGACTCATCAGCGGGCTTTCCCTGGGCACCCTGATTCCCGAAGCTAAGGAATTCTCTGGTTCGCTGATTACGGCCCGACTGACCCTGGAACAGAACAGGGAGCTCTGGGCTGTTCCAGGAAACATCACGAACCCCGGCAGCTACGGGCCAAACTATCTAGTGAAACAAGGAGCAACACCGGTGATCACAGTACAGGACGTTTTGGATGAACTGCCGTTACACGTGTTGGAAGAACTGATTTCCGACCAGAACACTCCAGACCCCGACTCAACGAAACCAGGAAGCTCAACGGAAGAAGATGAGCTTCTTTCCATACTTCCGGAGGACAGTGCCGTCCATTTTGATCGGCTGCTGGAGTTGACGGCCTCGAGCATTTCCGAACTCAGTGTACGGCTTCTGGAACTGGAAATGAAAGGAATTGTGAAACAATGGCCGGGCCGTCGGTACAGCAGGGAGATGTGAAGGGGGGGGAGTCTTGAGTCTTGGGGTCTTGGGGCTGGGGGCTTGGAGTATTGGAGTATTGGAGTGTTGGAGTATTGGGTCTTGAGTTCGCACTTCGCACTTCGCACTTCACAGGTGTCAGTGTCTTGGGGGTTCGGGTCTCGGCGGAGGATAACCTTCCAGGTTGTCTCTTAAAGGAAGAAGTCTCGGGTCTTGAGTCGTGAGTCTTGGGTCTTGAGGTTTGAGGTTTCCGTTTGAGGTCTTGGGTCTTGAGTTCGAACTTCGAACTTCAAACTCCGACCTTCGACTACTGAGAGTATTTTTCTCGTAACCGTTTCGCATCAGGCAGCGTCTTTGTGCTATAGAGTTTTATTGGAGGTCCCGTTCGTATATCGGAAGAGTGCGGGGTTCAGAAGGGAAATAGATGGGTGAAGTTGTTTCGCGGAAGCGGAAAGCACTGGTTATTGTAGAGTCGCCTGCCAAGGCTAGAACGATAGGGAAGTACTTGGGTGACGAGTACTTTGTTCGCGCCTCGTCCGGCCACATCATAGACCTGCCGCCTGGGGGATTGGGCGTTGATATCAAGAATGGTTTCCGGCCCAGCTATCGCGTCATCCGGGGCAGGGAAAAGGCCGTCGAGCAGCTGAAGAAAGAAGCCAGAAAGACGGATGTGATTTACCTCGCAGCTGATCCTGATCGGGAAGGCGAGGCGATTTGCTACCATCTTTCTCAAACTTTGGACGGTGGCGGTGGGAAGATCTATCGAGTCCTCTTCAATGAGATCACGAAGAAGGCAATCCTGAAGGCCTTCGATCATCCCACTGAAATCGACCAGCACAAGGTAGACGCCCAACAGGCTCGACGCATACTGGACCGCATCGTTGGATTCCAAATCAGCCCGTTGTTGTGGACGAAAGTGCAGAAAGGGCTTTCCGCTGGAAGGGTTCAGACCGTTGCTGCACGCCTTATTGTGGATCGTGAACGGGAGATCCGAGCCTTTGAGTCGGAGGAGTACTGGGAATTCGTAGCCAACTTAAGTGGTTCCCATCCACCTGGTTTCGAAGCGAAAGCGGTCAAGCTCAACGGCAAGAAGTTCAAGGTTGGGAACCAGGAAGAAGCCGACCAGCTTCTTGATGAGCTGAAGTCATCGGATTTCGTGGTTCGGAGTGTCCAGCGAAAAGCCAGGAAACGTCGCCCCGTTCCTCCCTTCATAACCAGCAAACTCCAGCAGGATGCGGTGCGCCGTCTTGGCTTCACTGTGAAGAAAACGATGGGCGTGGCTCAGCGACTCTATGAAGGGATCGAGCTGGGTGGGGAAGGGTCCGTGGGCCTCATAACCTATATGAGGACCGATTCCACGCGTGTGTCCGCCGATGCCCTGGACGAAGTACGAGAATACATCGGAACCCGTTACGGCGGTTCTTACCTGCCGGCGAAACCGATTCACTATCGAACCAGGAAAGGTGCGCAGGATGCCCATGAAGCGATTCGACCGACCTCGGTAGAACGGACTCCTGCGAATCTCAAAGCTCTCCTGCCTCGTGATGAGTTTCGCCTGTACGAACTCATTTGGAAGCGGTTTGTCGCTTCTCAGATGAACCCCGCGCTCTTTGACCAGACAGAGATCGTGATTGAGGCAGGGCCAACCGAGTTTAAGGCGGTGGGCTCCATCCTCAGGTTTGATGGTTTTTTGCGCTTGTACAGCTCGAGTGAAGAGGACAAGAAGGGCAATCAGAAGATCGCTGAGGAGAGGAATCTTCCCGAAGTTGCCGAGGGTGAACTCCTGAAAGTGGAAGAGATATCGCCGCTGCAGAAATTCACTCAGCCGCCGCCACGCTTTAACGAGGCAAGCCTTGTGAAGGCTCTCGAAGACAAGGGTATTGGGAGGCCTTCCACCTATCAAGCGATCTTGTCAAAAATCGTGACGCGGGATTATGTGCGCAAAGAGGAGGGACGATTCGTTCCGACCGAGTTGGGTGAGATCGTCAATGATCTGCTCGTGGGTCATTTCAGCGAGCTCTTTGATTATGACTACACTGCCAAGCTCGAGCAGGACCTGGATCAGATTGAAGAAGGTAAAGAAAACTGGGTAGATGCCCTGACTGAGTTCTACCGTCCCTTCAGGGAGAAGGTGCTGGCGGCCCGTGCTGAGATGAAGGATGTCCGGCGTGAAGGGATTCCGACGGATGAGACATGCGAGAAATGTGGGGCTCCCATGAATCTCAAACAGGGACGTTACGGGGAGTTTCTGGCCTGTACCGGATATCCGAAATGTGAAAGCACGCGGAATGTAGTGCGGGTGAAGGGGAAGGTAGTTGCACAGATCAGGGAGGAGCTCGATGAGAAATGTCCCAAGTGCGGCTCGAACCTGGTCAGGCGCCTGGGCAGGAATGGCGAATTCATTTCCTGCGGAAACTACCCGGAGTGTCGATATAGTAAGGCAGAGTCGACCGGTGTGCGCTGCCCCAAGTGCAGTGAAGGTGAGCTGGTTCAGAGAAGGTCAAAGCGAGGCAAGGTATTCTACGGCTGTGATCGGTACCCTGACTGTGATTTCGTCGTCTGGAAAAAACCGGTCCCCGAGGCTTGTCCGGATTGCGGCGCGGCGTTTCTGCTCGAGAGTGTAACGAAGAAGTACGGAACCAGGCTGCTGTGCGCCGATAAATCTTGTGGCTACATCAAGAAGGTCGATGAAGAGGTCCCCTTTTGACGGTATGAACAGCACCAGTTCCGGCCAGGATAGCCTGTTCCCGGGGCCGGCAGCGGATCATCTGATCCGGCGGCCTTCAATGGAAGGAAGAATCTGATGATTAGATCGCTTCTGCGAGTGATAGTGGTATTGGGATTAGCAGGTCCTCTGTTGATCGCTGGAATCATTGCTACGGGACCTGAGGAAGAGGGTAAGGCAGTCTTCCTCAAGCGGTGCAAAATGTGTCACGGCGCCGACGGGAAGGGTAACCCCGCCATCGCACGCATGCTCAAGGTTGAATTCAAGCCGTTGGATTCCGATTATGTCCAGGCCAAGAGCGATGCCGAGATCAAGGAGATCATCACGAAAGGCACCGGAAAGATGGCAGCCGTTCGTGGCGCTACCGACCCGGAAATCAAGAGTGTTATCGCCTATATACGATCTCTGGCCAAGAAGGAGTAGCCGCTGAGTCGGTGTGTCTCGCCGAGGCATCTCACGCCAAGCCGCAAAGGGCGCAAAGTAATCTTAGTGATTTTGTGAATTAGTGGTAAATCCCATAGTTGAGAAACCTCACGGAGGCGATTGATCAGCTTCCAGAAATGCGTGACTTGACAACCCACCTCCGAAAAACAGGACAATTCTTACAAGCCCCAAGACCCAAGACCATTCAAATCACTGGTTCTTCGTCCTGAAGGGTCTGAAATCGACTTTGCAATCGTGAGCTGAAAGGAAAGCCAGGAACTTCTTGTATTCGTTTGGGGGAATTCCGAAGTATTCGATGAGCTTCTTGTAGCTCCCTCCGCAGACTTCGAGCCCAATCGAGATAATGCGGCGAACATCCCCTCGTGAGAGGTCGCGGTTCAGGAAAGGTTCACGAACCGCCTGCCAGAAGTCTGCTCTTCCCGAGGCCATCTCATCCATGATTCCGGCAATCTGATCGTCGTCTATGCGGTGTATCGAGTTCTGTCCCGTAAGCCTGGAGCGAATCGCGTCGGCGGTAATGGCATCCTCTGCCATGTAATACAGGCTTTCGACGATATTCTTGAGTTCCCGCACGTTTCCGGGAAATTGATAGTTTCGGAGAACTGCCAGAGCCTCCTCGGTTATGTGGACGTTTCTGTCCTCCTGGCTGTTCAGGTTCGCAAGAAAGTAGCTGCAGAGGATAGGAACGTCTGAGACTCTTGATCTAAGGGGGGGAAGCTCTATTTGCAGTACATTGAGCCGATGGTAGAGGTCACTTCTGAAGCTCCCCTGTCTCACCAATTCTCGCAGGTTCTGGTTCGTCGCGGCGACGATTCGGGTGTCTATCACACGCTCCTTGACCTCTCCCAACCGCCGAACTCTCTTTGTCTCAAGCACGCGGAGGAAACGTGTCTGGAGCTCAAGTGGCATTGCCGAGACTTCGTCGAGAAAGAGTGTGCCGCCTGAGGCAGCTTCAAAGACGCCTTTGGCCGATCTGGACGCTCCAGTGAAGCTACCCTCCCCGTGGCCGAATAGTTCGTTTTCTATCAGGTCTCGCTGGATTGCAGCGCAGTTGATGGGCAGGTAGTTTCCTGCCTGTCTTGGGCTGTAGTCGTGAATTGCTCTGGCAACCAACTCCTTCCCGGTTCCGGTTTCTCCCGAAATTAATGCGATTGCCTTGGATCTGGCCAGATGGCGAATTTCGTCGAACACTCTCCTTATGCTGCTGTGTTTGCCGACAATCGTTTGTCCGTCTTTTAGCTCAAGTCCTGAAACATTTGCGGAGGTGGCCGCCTTTCCATTTGCTCCTTGCTGTGGCAACAGGTCGGTGATTGACTTGAGCGTTTTCAGGTAGTCGAATTCCGCCTCAGACACGGATCCGTTGCGCTCGGTGTACAGGAACCCGCTGGTAGACCCTCCGGAACGAAAAAACAGAGCGAGAGCAGACACTCCATCGTAGGAGAGAGGCTGGATATCTTCATGTAATGACTTGTCCTTTTGGAGTAGCTGGCGGCCGCTACGCCTGCATTTACCGATCGAGCCTGCCAGGTGGAAATGTCGGTCCTGTTCAGAACGGAAATACAGGTTTGCTGACGTCTCGGGAATCTCTCTCGAAATGAATCTCAGAATGGTCTTTGCCAGGGATCCACTATTCTTGACGTCCTTCATTGCTAGAGCAAAGTCGTTGACGGCACTTAGAAGATGCGGCGCACTCTGAGATCGATTGGTGCGGTGTTGTGAAAGTTCCTGCTCGATCGGTTCGAGATAACGAGC
Source organism: Acidobacteriota bacterium (assembly GCA_030597245.1). Lineage (GTDB taxonomy): Bacteria > Acidobacteriota > UBA6911 > RPQK01 > JAPXNP01 > JAUWTT01. The sequence goes on along the minus strand of JAUVSF010000157.1, from coordinate 1,685 downwards.
CAGAAAAGCTCCTTGAAGATCCGAAGGCAACAAGCGACAGCTCTCTCGGAGAATTTCACTCGCCCTTAAAAGGTGCTTGATCGCTTTCTCACCGCTGCGAGTACGGGCTTCGATCGCGCCAAGGGCGCTGTAGATCTCGGCAAGAAGCACAGGCCTTTCGACGGCGGACGATACCTGCAGAGCTCTCAAGCAGTGAGCCCGGGCATCAACCAGCCGGTCAGTATGAGCCAGCCACTTCCCTCTGAGCATGTAAGCTGTTGCCAGGAGCGGAATGTAATAATGCTCTTTTGAAATCCGAAGCGCGTCTCTGATATAGGGTCCGGCTTTGGCAAGACTCGGGTCCTGAAGAGCAATCTCACCTTGGAGCAATCTTGCCCTGACTCTGTAATAGGGCGCGGAGTTTGGAAAATGCTGTAAGGCCAGGTTCGCATCCTCCATAGCGCCTTCGAAATTGTGTTGAGCGAGCTTAGCCCGGCCGGAAAGCAGGTAATTCCTCCCTGCCTCCCTGGGAATCTCTCGCGACCGCAAGTTCTCGGCCAGAGCCTCGGCCTTCTGTGGGTCTCCAGAAAGAATCCATAGCCAGCCCGACAATAGCTGGACATCGGCCGAAGACGAGAACACCTCGTCCGGCCGAATCAGTTCCGACAGGTACTCAAGATGGGTTCGTGCCTTACCCAGATGAAGCTGATAAACAGCATTCTTCGCCAGTTCGATATTGAGTTCGACTTCCAAATGGGGATTCTTGTTCAATCTCCTGTTCAGGCGGAGTGCCTTCTCCAGAACCGAAACGGCTTCCCTGTGTTGTCCCTTCTTCCGGAGTTCAATGGCTAAGTTCGTTTGGGCGTAGATGCCGAGTTCACGGTTACCGGTTTCTTCTGCTATCTGTCGAGAATAGTCTGTAGCACTCCTTCCCGAGTCCCAGAACCCAAGTTTAAGAAAGGTGCTTCCTATGTTAAAAGCCCGCCCGCCACTCCTGATGAAGTTTCCTGATCTCAATGACATCCTGATCGAACGAAGCTCCCAGCTTAGCGCCGAAACAGACAGTTGGTCTTGTACAAAGTGGAAGTACAAGTACAAGGAATGATAGAGCGTACCCTTCGACACGGTTAAGTCCTGTGCTCGAAGGCCTCTCATGAGCCTCGCCGCAGCCGCTCTCGCCCTTTTTCTGGCGCCGATGAGACTAAGCGAACCTGTTAGCTCCCCAAGAATCTCTGGTAGCAGATTTGGGTCTCTTGAGGCGTCCACGCTCCTCAATGCTGTCTCGAGGTGTGTCACAGCTTTGCTGTTTTCGCCTCGAGCTGCAAGTATCCTCGCCAAAAAGGAATGGAGGAAAGCTCTTTCATTCGGGACGTCGCGTGTTGCGAGGAAACGTTTCACCATCTCAGTGCACCCCTCAAGATTACCCGACAGGTGCATGAGCTCGAGACGTTGTTTCTTGGTGCGTGTATCCGCGCAAAGAATGACTTTCTGGGCGGTAGCCTTTTCAATAAGGAGTGACGCATGCCTATAAAGCCCCCCAGTTCTTAAGTAGTCGACAGCAATCCAGATGTACTGCATCGTCTTCCTACTAGAGCCCGCTCCAAGAAAATGCCTCGTAAGAGTTTCTGTCAGAAAGGGTTCCGGCGCTTTCAGGTAATCGCTTTCAAGACAAGTGGCTATCCTGAGGTGGTGAGTCTTGCGAATCT
>JAUVSF010000131.1 GCA_030597245.1 Acidobacteriota bacterium | reverse complement strand
GATAGTTAGCGAGACAGCTTGTGACATCAGTATATTTCTGGACGATTCTCATTTATCTGGGTGCATTGGTTGCCGTAGCTCTGAGAACCAGTAGAGGCATATCGACCCAGGAAGACTTTTCAGTTGCGGGGCGAAGGCTGAGTACGTTTGTTCTTTTTGGGACCATGGTGGCCACCTGGATCGGGACCGGGAGCATTTTCGGAAATGCTGAGAAGACATACCGCGTCGGAATTGCCGCCTGGATATTGCCGGTTGGAGCCCTCTTTGGGATTTGGGTGCTGAGTCGCCTGGCGGGGCGCGCCCGCGGCCTTCGGCAGATAACCATCCAGGATCTTCTAGAAAAACGCTACAACGCCACTGCCCGAGTCTTTGGTGTAGTAGCCCTGGTGATCGCCTATACGACCATCGTCTCTTACCAGTACCGTGCTGCCGGAGCCGTTCTCAACCTCACTCTTCCCGAACTGGATCCCGGCCAGGCTGTCATCATCGCGGCTGGATTCATCATCGCCTACACGGCGATAGCCGGTATGTTATCGATCGCCTATATCGGCGTCATCCAGGGCGTGACTATGATTGTTGGAATCACGCTGACGCTGCCGGTGCTCTTCTCCCGGGCTGGAGGCCTATCCGGAATGTACGAAAAACTCGAGCCGTCGCATTTCGAGATTTTTGGTCCGATCGGGTGGGTGGAAGCGCTTGGTCTGCTTCTGCCACCTTTTCTTCTTGTTTTGGGTGATGCCAATATGTACCAGAGATTCTTCTCGGCCCGCTCTGTAGGTGTTGCAAAAAGGGCCGTCCTGTGGGCCTTGGTGGGCATCACTTTCATGGAGTTTGCGATCATTGTGACCGCCTGGGTGGCAAGTTCACTCGAGCCAGGGCTCGAGATACCGGGAAGGGTTCTCGCCTTTTCGTCACGTGACCATTTACCCGTGGTCCTGGGCGCGCTCATGCTCACCACCATCATGGCAATTGTCCTTTCGACGGCAGGGAGTTACCTCCTTTCGCCCGCCACCGCCCTGGTTCGCGATGTCTATCAGCGCTTCGTGAACCCGCACGCGTCCGAGAGGACACTGGTGATTCTGTTGAGAGTCATGGTCGTCGTCCTGGGCGTCGCGGCCTATTACCTGTCGACACTGTCGGATGAATTCCTCTCAGTTGCACTGCTGGCCTACACCATTTACGGAGCTGCCATTACACCGGCGCTGATCGCCTCGTTTTACTGGAAACGAGCCACGGCGACAGGGGCGGTGGCATCGATTGTGACTGGAACAGGGACCACGCTCCTCTGGAAGTGGGCGGGCGTCAGTGGAATAGATGCTGTGTTGCCGGCGATTGCGGCATCCGTCCTCGCGCTGGTGGTGTTCTCCTATCTGAGCAGTCCGCCTCCTCCTGAAAAGGTCGAACCTTTCTATGCAAATGTCAAATGACAAGTAGCAAGTAGCAAACGGCCGCCCATTCGACACTTGTCATTTGTCACTTGTCATTTGACTAACGGTCCCATCCGAATTCGCCGATCAGCGGGACGAAAGTACAACGCTCTTTCCGCTCCTCGTGAATCTCCCCTTCCGTTTTGGTCACAACATGCAGGATTTGAGAGAAGCCGTCCTCGATCGGGATGACTAGTCGGCCCCCATCAGCTAGCTGGTCCAGAAGGGGTTCGGGCAGATGTGGGGCGCCTGCTGTGACCACCACAGCATCGAAGGGCGCTTCGGCTTGCCAGCCGAGGGTCCCATCGGCAACTAGAAAGCGGATCTGGGTATACCCCAGAGAATCCAGAACTTCTTGAGCGAGGTTCGAGAGCAGCCGCAAGCGTTCCACCGTGAAGACGAAGGCGCCCAACTCGGCCAGGATTGCGGCCTGGTAGCCGCTACCTGTGCCAATCTCGAGAATTCTGTTTCCGGGCTCGACACGAGCGGCCTCCGTCATTGATGCGACCATGTAGGGTTGGCTTATGGTCTGGCCATTTCCAATTGGAAGCGGGCCATCTCGATAAGCATCTCGGCGGTATTCTTCAGGGACGAACTCATGTCGGGGTACTGTACGAAATGCGCGCAGCACGCTTTGGTCACTCACGCCACGAGCTACAATCTGCTCTTCAACCATTCGGGCTCGGGCCGGCTCTAACGGGTCCTCCACGAAACGCACCTCCAGCAAACTCTGTGAGTGTGTCTATTCTACACCCCGGGGTTCGCCACTAGGACAAGGGAACGACGAACGGTCGGAACTGAGAACCGGCTCTAACCACTAAATCACTAAAACACAAAGCAGTCACTCTTCTCGTGCTTTCGTGACTTCGTGGTTAATCCCTCCGTTGCCGATAACGAGGTCAAGGTAACCGATTACCGATCACCGATCACCGATTACCCAGTTTCCTCTCGCGGCGTCGAAATAGAAGCGTCAGTTTACGCCGTTCCGGAGCAGAGAGAAGCGCTCTGGAGGATTGGTAACGGTTCAGTGTTTGAAAAAGGGCGGCTTGACTTGACGCCGTGGAAACTGCCTTACGGAGTGAATAGAAAAGCTCAGAGAACTCTCCGGTGAGCTCTTCTATGAAAGCGAATGATCGACGATGAACAGGCGACGGACCGAACCGTTGAATGGCTTGCTGATGTTCCCGGGTTGGGTAGCCTTTGTGCTGTGCGAACCCATATTCAGGGTATTGGCGTGCTAATTTGATCATCAGGTCGTCTCTATGAGTTTTGGCGATGATCGATGCTGAGGCAATCGAAAGGCTGCGACGGTCGCCTTTCGTCAAACTTGTCTGAGGAATCCCGGTCCCGCGGATCGCTCGGGCATCCACGAGGAGGTGCTGTGGAGAGTGGGGCAGGGCCTCGACAGCTCTCTTCATAGCCAGGAGGGCGGCATGGTAAACGTTTAGTTCGTCTATCTCTTCGACGGCGGCGATTCCAATTCCTACTCCGGTTGCGACTTTCCGGATCTCGACACTGAGCCGTTCCCTGGTTTCGGCGTTCAAAAGCTTGGAGTCATTCACGCCGTCGATGTGAGTCCAGGGTGGGAGGACCACAGCGGCTGAAACAACCGGGCCGGCGAGAGGCCCTACACCAACCTCGTCAACTCCGGCAATATGAGCCTGACCAGCTTTCCAAAAGCAGGTTTCGTAGCGAAGGAGATCATCCACCTCTCCGGCCGGCGACAAAGGCCGGTTCGTGGTGTCCCATGTCAATTCCAGTTGACAGGCTTTCATATCTCAGCGCTTCTTCCACCCGAAACCGGGAGCGAATAGGGTCGGGTTGAGCTGACGGAACACTCATACAGGCGTTGGCGAACTGGCGTAGGAGGACAGACAGACATTGGGCGGTCAGTCCTCCTCCAGGAGAATGAGGTGGCCGAATGCCGGAGGGACATGGAAATCGGGCTGAACCGTCCGCGTAGGCCGCCAGGCCAGGTACTCCCTATCCGGCTCCTCTCCGGCCAGTCGAAAGAGGTTCAGGCCCCACACGTCTCCTGGCTCCGGGGGCCGTTCCGCACCCGCCGTACGAAGCATGGGTCCACAGGGGATCTTGAGGACTCCCGACCAGGTTCGTTCGTGTTGATCGAGTTGAACTCTTACCTCGAGGTGCGACAACCAGGCAAAGTCCACATCCTGTCTTGGTTTGATTATGTGAACATCCAGCCATTGGCCAAGAGGGCTGACCTCAAATTCAAAGTAGTCGGAGCTGCCAGGAGGTCGAAGGAAGACCTCGACGACGTCAGATTCCCAGAGTTGGTCAATTGGTCCGCCTGTTCCCAGATGCGGTTTGACGTAAAGCGTGTCGTAATTACACTCGAACTTGAAGAAGAGATGTGTTTGATTCCAGATGGTGCTGATTCGGGTCAAGGTGTTCCAGTCGGCTCCCGATCGGCCGGCAGGTTCGGCATTCCAGTAGCGGTCGATAGCCACTCCCTCGGCAGATTGCCAGGGTCCCTGGGCAGCTTCGAGGATGATTTCCTCATCGACCGATGTTGCTGGTGCGAAGAGGAAGTTTTCAGCCATGGCAGGGAGTCATTATAATTGCAGACTGTGAAAATCGACAGCGTTGGCGTTTTGGGGGCAGGAAGATTCGGGACGATGGTGTGCAGGCACCTAAGGGACCGGGTTGGCCTGCATGTTTTTGACACAGACGCGGAGAAGCTCAGCGGGATTGCCGAGGCGTGTTCGCTTGATGAGGTTCTGAGAGCGGAACTGATAATTCTGGCGGTCCCGATTTCGGCCGTCCCGGGAACTTGCGCCGAGATTGCCGCGAGTCTGAAGCCGGGCCAGATTGTGGTAGACACCTGCAGCGTCAAAGCGCGTCCAGTGAGTTGGATGCTGGAAGCTCTTCCAGCATTCGTTGACGTCCTTGGCACGCACCCTCTTTTCGGCCCGGACAGCGGGAAGGAAGGAATAGCAGGGCTCAAGATCGCACTTTGCCCTGTACGCATTGCCCCGGAGAAGTATGAAGCGATATGCGGTTTCCTCCGAAGCCTGGAGCTGGTACTCGTTGAGGTGACGCCGGAGGAACATGATCGGCAGATCGCTCTGAGTCAGGCAGTGTTTCATCTGATCGCCCAGGCAATGAGACGCTTGGATTGGGGAGTGAAGCCCATCTCGACTCCAGGCCCGGAGAACTTCTACCGGTTGGTGAAGACTGTGCAGCGTGATACCGACCAGTTGTTTCTTGACATGGAGTGTGAAAACCCGTTTGCAGCAGACTGCAGACGCCAGTTCATTGACGAGATCGAGAAAATAGACTTTGAGTTGAGGAATCTGGGCTGAATAGGAGTTGGAAATCGACCGGTCAAGCGAATTCTCCTGGTGGAAGCGACTCCAGCTGAACCTGATTTCTGTGGCGGGGGCCACCTTGGTTCGGCTGCTCAATTCAACGGTCAGGTTTGTTGCTGAAGATCGCGAGACTTTCGACAAACTCCGGGCCCAGGGGCCCGTCGTCTATTCTTTCTGGCACAATCAGTTACTCTCCGCGAGTTACTATTTTCGTGGCTTGGGAATCGTTGTCCTGGTGAGCCGACACTTTGACGGCGAATGCATAGGAGGCGTCATTCGCCGACTTGGTTTCCGAACGGCTCACGGGTCCAGTACTCGTGGCGGGATCCGGGCGCTGATGGAAATGACTCGCTGGGTGGACCAAGGCGGCGAAGTAGCGATAACGGCGGATGGGCCACAGGGGCCTGTGTATCAGGCCAAACCGGGACCGATTTTCGTGGCCCGCAAGAACGATGCCCCGATCTTGTGCTTTCAGATTGAGCCACGGGAGTACTGGACTCTTCACAGTTGGGACCGGCAGCGGATCCCCAAACCTTTCACCACGGCTCTGGTAAAGATCGGTGAGCCGATTTGGATTCCGGAGAACGAAAGCAGTGAGAAGAGCCTTGCCCGGCGCCAGGCCGAAATGGATCGAATCAGAAAGGTCAGCGAAGGGCACTGGAAGCGTGGTTCATGCTGACGTGGGGCCACTTGGGAAGTTCGAAGTTCGAAGTTCGAAGTTCGAAGTTCGAACTTTCCCAAGCCCCAAGACTCCAACACTCCAGTCCCCCAGTGCCCCAAGCCCCCGAGCCCCATTCCCGGTGACCCGCTGCGGTACTCAGCACGCTATGCAAGGCGGATTAACTCACTTGGTTTATACTGATGAGTATGAAAGAGCTTGTCCGCCAGATGCTGGTGGAAATTGGCGAGGATCCTGACCGTGAGGGTCTGATCGACACACCCGAACGAGTTGACAAGGCAATGCGATTCCTGACTCGTGGATACCGGGAAAGTGTAGATGAGGTTTTAAACGATGCGTTGTTTACTGTCGATTACGACGAGATGGTCATCGTAAAAGATATCGAGATCTATAGTCTGTGCGAGCATCACATGCTGCCCTTTTTCGGGAGGTGCCACGTTGGCTACCTGCCCAAAGACCGAGTGATCGGTTTGAGCAAGATCCCCAGAATTGTGGATGTCTTGGCGCGACGCTTGCAGGTTCAAGAGAGACTCACTCAGCAGGTCGCTGAGACCATTCGGGACGCTATCAACCCGCGAGGCGTGGCTGTGGTCATGGAGGCACAGCATCTCTGTATGATGATGCGGGGGGTGCAGAAGCGAAACAGCAAGATGATCACCTCGGCGATGCTCGGTAAGTTTAGAGATGACCAACGTTCAAGAATGGAGTTTTTGGAGCTCATAAGGTGAGGATCAGTCGGATGAACCTTGAAGGGACTTGGTGCCCATCAGTTCGATTGCTTGGAGCTTTGTTTTCGCTTAGTTTCTGTTTTCTTGAGCCGGCGCATGCTCAAGAGCCGCTCGAAGAAGCAGAAGAGCCCATCAGGATCGATGTCAACATCGTAAGCCTGAGGTTCAGCGTAAAAGATGCCGCCGCTAATTTCGTCAATAATCTAACCATTGATGATTTCCAGGTCTTCGAGAATGGGCGTCGTCATGACCTTGCTTTTTTCGAGCCTCCGCGGACCCAGAAGACAACCTCAACTCCTCTCTGGCTGACGCTTTTACTTGACGTAAGTGGCAGCACCTTTGCCACGCGGGGCGAGGAGGTTCTTGCGGCGAGATTGTTCTTTGAAAATGTGAATGAATTCACGAAGGTTGGGGTATTTGGCTTCACTGATCAGGTGCTCCCGTTCCAGGATTTCACTTCTAACCGACAGGCCGCATTGGATGCTTTGGCGGCTGCTCATCCCCACCTCGGGAGGACGGCTATCTACTCCTCCCTGAACTCGGTTATCGGCTTGATGGCCAAACGGGCCCTCCCGGAAGACCGTAAAGCGGTGATAGTCATTTCCGACGGGATGGATGACAATTACGTGCTGAGCCGGGCCTCGGCTGCCCGTGCGCGAGAGCACGGGGTGGTAATTTACACGATTTGGGTGCCTTCGGCTGCTCAGCTCTATATCAGCTCAGGTAGGCCCGCCGCCGGAGCCAAGGTTGCCGACAGAGAAGCTAAGGAAGCAGCGTTCGCCCAGTTATCCGAAAGCACAGGAGGTATGCATTTCGGGGGCTTCGAGGCAATCCTGGATTTTGACAACGTTCTAGCTCAGATCAACGACGAGCTCTTTGGCAATCTTTATGGACTCGCCTACTATACTGACCGACCCGAGCTGGATCGGCGGCAGCGAAACATCAGGGTGGAGGTTGAGGCTCCGGGGTATTCGGTGCAGGGGGTTTTCAAGAATCTGCCCGATCGCATAGAGGCGAAGCGGGACTATATTGCGGCTCTCTTTGACAACGAAGGAGTTTCTCGATTGGGGGCAGGCGCTGGACATTTCCATGAACTCGGCGCAAACATTGATCTTCTGAGACCGAGGCAGGGCGCAGAAGAAACAAGCATAAGGTTCCGTCTCAGAGTCGCCTCCTACTCACTTGAGAAAGATTCTTCCGGCGGCATAAACTCCCAACTGGGGATTATCGGGATCCTGCTCGACCAGTCCGGGAACGAAGTCGTTCGCCTTCGAGAGATCCTCAAGGCCCGATTAACTGAGAAGGAGATTCGTGAGGCGAGGGGCATCATCTACACCAATCGACTATTGGCTCCACCGGGAAAATACCTTCTGAAGGTTGCTGTTATGGAAATCCCCAGTTGGCGGATGACAGTTTTGGAACGGGCGGTACACATTACCGAGTAGGACCAGCAGTGCTGATGTGTTGAAGCACGAGGCATCGGTCGATGCCTGCCAAGTCAGGGCGCCTCTCCATCTCATGCCAACCATGTTCCTTGCCGAGTTGGGCGATCTTCTCGGTCTGACCGAAGCTGGTTTCCAGAATTAGCCGGCCGGTTGAGGCGAGCACACAAGCCGTCTTGCTGAAAATCTCGCTGTAGACCTCCAGGCCGGATTGGCCGGCAAAAACAGCCTGTCCGGGTTCATGCCTTACCTCGGGTTCGACCGAATCTGATAGAGCTACATAGGGTGGATTCGATACTGCCAGATCGAAACGTCGGCCAGTACCGATGAGAGGGCCCACGGTAGATCCCTGCAAGAGCTCCAGGCGGTCATCGCACTTGAGGTTTTGGCTATTCTCGGTCACCACTTGCAGGGCTTCCCGAGAAATATCGACGGCACAAGCGGTGAGGCTCGAGATCTCGCACAGTAGTGTGAGTGCGATGCAGCCCGAGCCGGTACCGATGTCGAGTACCGTTGCCGGCTTCTCTAGAGTGGCCAGGAAATCAAGACAAGCTTGAACAACAATCTCTGTTTCCGGGCGAGGTATTAGCACGGACGGGGAAACGACAAAGCTTCTTCCGAAGAACTCCTGCTGCCCCGTAAGGTATTGGAGCGGGTAATTGCGGGCACGTTTCCGCAGCCATTCCCAATAGGTCGAAAGATCATGTTCTCGGACCTGAAGTTCAGGGTGGGCCAGGAGTGTTTCAACCCGCTGCCCCGTCACCGCAGAGAGCAGGACCAGGGCATCATTGCGAGGCATCTTTATGTTGTGTCGGGCCAGCTGCTTTTCAGCTTCACGGAGCGCATCGCGGACATTGGCTGCCATGGGCTTTCCGATTTATGTCAGCGGAGCGAACACTTCAACCGAGAGCCTGCTCCTTCAGGGCTTCTGCCTGGTGATGCGTGACCAAAGCGTCAACGATTTCGTCGAGGGCTCCTTGGAGCACCGACTCCAAACGATGGAGCGTCAGGTGGATCCTGTGGTCTGTCACACGGTTCTGGGGAAAGTTGTAGGTGCGAATCTTCTCGCTTCGATCCCCCGAGCCGACCATGGATTTGCGATTCGCCGCAATTTTCTGCTGTTGCTCCCAGCGAGCCTTTTCGTAGAGCCGGGAACGAAGAACCTTCATGGCTTTGGCTTTGTTCTTGATCTGCGACTTTTCGTCCTGGCAGGTGACAACTTCTCCCGTAGGAAGGTGGGTGATCCGGACGGCAGAATAGGTTGTGTTGACTGACTGGCCTCCGGGTCCTGAGGAACAGTAGGTGTCGATTCGAAGTTCGTTCGGATCGACGGCAATTTCGACGTCGTCTACTTCAGGAAGAACCGCCACGGTGACCGCAGAGGTATGAATACGGCCCTGGGTTTCAGTCTCCGGCACGCGCTGTACCCGGTGTACTCCACTCTCAAAACGCAGCCGGCTGTATACGCGGACGCCACTGATCATGAGTATGATTTCCTTTATTCCTCCAACCGTGGAGTAGTTGGCGGAAAGTATTTCGCCCTTCCACTTTCGGGCTTCCGCGTAGCGCATGTACATGCGGAAGATTTCTTGGGCGAAAAGGGTGGCTTCGTTTCCTCCGGTGCCGGCTCGGATCTCCAGGATGACATTACGTTCGTCGTTTGGGTCCTTCGGAATCAAGAGAAGTGTCAACTCCTGCTCGGTAGTCTCTATCTTCCCTTCGATCTCCCCGAGCTCCTCTCTGGCGAGAGCAAGAAGTTCTTCATCTGATTCTTCCTGCAACAGCACTTTCGTCTCCGCCTGAGAGACCACCAACTCTTTGTAGGTACGGTACTTGTCGACGATCTCATTGAGCTCGGCATGAGCTTGAGCGATCTTCTTGTACCTGTCGAGATCGAAGACAACTTCGGGGTTGCTCAGCTGTCGAGAGATCTCGTGGTATTTCTCTTCAAGTGCGTCAAGTTTTCCAAACATGTGAGTGCAGGGCTTTTTGGAGAGACGTTATTTGCGAAAGATCTTCCCATACTTACGCTGGAAGCGTTCGACACGTCCTGCAGTATCGACGAACTTCTGTTTCCCAGTGAAAAAAGGATGGCAACTTGAGCAGATCTCCAGTCGGAGGCTCCCACCGCTGGTGGAGCGTGTCTCCCACTCGGCACCACAGGCGCACGACACTTTTACGGTTGTATATTCTGGATGAATACCGGCTTTCATATCGCTGTTAACCTCTATACGTTACTTTCCTTAGTATGGGTAGCCCCAAGGCACGTGTACCCGGAAACGCAAGAAAACTTTAGTGTATCAAATACGTTCTTTTGAAGTCGATATGGGGAAGAGGCAATCGCGGTGTGGGGAGGAGCGGTCGCAGAGCGGCTTGCCGGAGGTGAGCGAAGGAGTTTACCCCAGGAAAAGGCTGTAAGTGGTTGAAAAACAGCGGTGAGGAGAAGGTGCCAAGTCGAATTCACCCCGAACTTGACAGAAACGCCGATGGTGACCTGGGGAGCCTGACGG
>JAUVSF010000540.1 GCA_030597245.1 Acidobacteriota bacterium | reverse complement strand
GAAAGGGACCTGACGGAAAGATCTACGAGAACTTCCGGAGAGTGCGGGAATCAATGTCATTCTGATTCTCTCTGCTTGTTCATGCTGCAGGTCTTAGCGAGACGATCGGCAGATGGCGCCGTCCGTGATAGTGGCCGACTTCGAGATTGAATCGATCGCTAGCCTGTCCAGTGATCGGCGTGTTTCGTCTGGCACAACGCGATCCGTGATGCCAGCCTTTGGGAAGAGGTTTTTCGGTGGTTCTTGAGTACGCATCGTGCTCTCACAGTTATTCATTCCGGACACGTGAAGAGACACGATAACATCAAATCTATCAAAGAGTTGCTCTTGGTCGACTCAAAGATAAGATTCACTGGACCAGCACACCCTCTTGATGGAATAGGCCCAGCAATGTCGCAGCCAGGGAGGACTTGTTGTTCTTCCTCATTTCCCAAATCCGTGCTGCGAGAATGCCGCCGATCTTATCACTGGCGCTATCGACGCGGTGGAGATGACGTCCTGGACCAACCTCTACGCGGGAATTGACCCTTACTCCCTATCCGACTACTACCGCTATCTCAACTGCGGATACTTTGTCCCCGCTGTCGGGGGAACCGACAAAATGACCGCACAGACAGCTGTCGGCACCGTTCGAACCTACGCCAGGATTCCTGGCGACCAAGAATTTACTTATCAGAGCTGGATCGAACCAGTGAAGCAGGGCCGACCTTCGTGACCTACGGGCCACTTCTGGAATTCTCCGTGGATGGAAACCCGTCCGGTGCCCGCATCGAGATGACACGCAATAGCGGTACTGTAGACGTGACGTGGGAGCTGGCGAGCGTCACCGTTCCGATGAGTCGAGTAGAACTGATCGTCAACGGCGAAATCCGTGAAAGTGAAGAAGTGGATGTGGCAGAGGCTCTGACGATCCTGGAGCAGATTGAAGGAGCTGTAGCCTACCTGGACACTCTGGGTACAAGGGCTGTTGAAAAGTCTTAGAAGCGCATGCGGATGAAGCTGACTTCTGCCTACAGGACACTGCACAACCAGATGCATCAGCGAGGCTACTATCACGAACATGCTGTCGGGACCGATCACGCTGAACACAGGGGGTGAAGGGCGCTGCACCCCTGAATTTCTGGTTAGTGAAAAGCCAGGTTCCTTAACTCCAGGCCTCCGCGAATCCAGCGTCCGGGGAGCACTACACCCCGGATCTCTTCGTACTCCGTATCCAGCAAGTTCGAAACTTCAAGGAATACAGAGAATCTCCCGAAGTCACGCATCCATTTCTGGTTCAGCACCCAGTAGTTTCTACCATCCGCACGAACCTTGTAATGGGCACCCTGACCCAAGTGGATGTTCCCGGGTAGTTGAAGAGTCCCGAAGGCGGAGAAAGAATGTCTGGCAAAATCCAGAACATATTTCGAGAGAACATCCAGCGAGTCGGTTTCTGAGTTCAGGTTGGTATACTGGGCCTGGACTATCCCAAGCCCACCACCGATGGCCTTCTGCAGACCCACCTCGAGCCCTCGGGTTTGCAAAGCCCGGATATTCGTTGTCTCCCATTTCTGGTCGGCGGATTCCCTCACCCAGTCGATCGCGTTCTGATCCCATCGCGAAAAAAGTGATGCCTGAACCAGCCAGGAGGGGCCGATGATCCAATCCGCGCCGACCTCCAATTCCCTGGCTCTTTCCGGCTGGAGTTCGGCCGAGGCACGGTGATTGGGGTCGGTGTAGTAAAGTTCGGTGAAGGTGGGAGTGCGGAAAGCATGACCTGCCGAGGATCGAAGTTTCAGCCGGGAATGAACCCACCAGCTGGCGCTGACGGAAGGGCTGAAAGCCGAGCCGAAGTTGCTGTACCGATCGAAGCGTAGTCCTGGAACCAGAGAAACTCGATGTCCCAACTGCTGCTGCAGTTCCGCGTAAATAGCCCACTTTCCATAAGAATGATGCCCCAGATTGTTTGAACCAATCCAGTCGCCGCCGACCTCACCGCCCCAGGTCAACGTTCTGCGTTTTGCCAGGAGATGCGCACTCTTGAGAGAAACTCCGGCAGCGTGAGTCCGGTGCTCATTTTCGAAAAAGCCGGGTCGTCGTATATCCCACAAGAAATGGTCCCCATGGGTACGGTAATAGACGCGCGTCTCCATCCGCCTCTTTCCAGACGAGAGAATCGCATGTTGAAAGGAGGCAAGAGTCGTGTTTGTCCATTCCTTCGAGGGCGATGGGCCGTAGAATCCGTTGGCCCCGAATTCCTTCCGGAGATGACTGAAATAGAGGTGACTGTCCGGACTGAACTCAGTTTGTAAGGTCAACCCGACCGTATGGAAGTCCCGGTCAAACATGAACCCGGAAGAGCGGTTTCCGAACCAAGAAACGCTTTGATTCAAACCACCTAATTCAAAGACGGTGCGAGCTTCTCCTTCGATATAGCCGTACTCTCCGGCCGAAATCCGGACTTGGCTCTCTCCGTCGCGCCTGGTGACCACATTGATCGTCGCACCGAAAGCGTCGGCTCCATACACGGATGAGCCGGTTCCATGCAGAATCTCGACACGTTCTACATCGGAGAGTGCGACCGGCAGGTCTCCGTTATGGTGACCGGACTGTGAGTCATTAATCCGGAGACCGTTAATGAGCACCAGGGTTTGCCCAAAACCGGCTCCACGGGCTGAAAAATCGGTTTGAACGCCAAACGGCGACCGGCTGCGGACATCGATGCTGGCTACGTAGCGCAACAGATCGGCCACCGATTGAACTGGTAACCGTCGAATCTGCTCGCGGTTGATGACCGTGACTCCTCTGGCAAGATTCTCGAAAGCCACCGGAGAAGAGTAGGCGGTCACCACGACCGTTTCTCGCAGCGAGTTCTGTCCAAGAAGGAAACCGTGACAAAGGCAGGAGAAAATCAATAAGGTGTTAAGCAGAATTCTCATGAGGTCATCTCTGATGATGCTGGGAACTCCCCTGTCCATTTGCCAGGTCGTTTCTGAATACGTCCACTCAGTGATCTTCCGGGTCTGCAATGGCTATCTTGAGTTTTCGCGGCAAATACCTTTCGGCTCGTTTCACCATAAACAGGTACTTACAACTACTTTGTCAGGGCCCTCCTTCCGAGATGGGATTCTATACTACATAGATGGGACTGGTAACATACCGATTTCGGATCGCGTGGATGGTCAGGGCAACAGCTGAAGAGATTCAGAAGATGCTCTCAGGCTCAGCCCAACTTGATTTGGACGAGGGAGCATTTCAGACTGAAATGCTCAATGTGGCCTACGCCCATCAGTTTCCGTTGCACATAAGTCCTAATCTGCATAAGATCTTAGCCAACCGTGGACTTTCCCTGGCGTTTGAATGTCTGGAGAAGTCCTGGGATGATCCTCTCTGGGGCTCCGAAAATGCTCCATCCAGTCCCTTCTTGGACCCCCTCCGAGATGATCCCCGCTTTGAGCAGCTCCTGCGCAAGCTCAACCTACAGGAGGAGGCGATACAGAGGCATCTGGCTCTGCGTTAGCAAAGTATGTTCATCACCAGACTGTTCTCGCTACCGTCTCCTTGTACAGGAAATATCAGGTAGCTATATATATGGCTGTCCACCTGCTCGAGTCCAAGGGAAGCCAAAGGAAATACCTTCGTAATATCTCTCGTACTCGAGACCAAACTCACTTGACCTTACCTGTCTTGAGTCAATGTGAGGGAGACTAATCGTGATTATCTTGGCTTTGCG
>JAUVSF010000457.1 GCA_030597245.1 Acidobacteriota bacterium | reverse complement strand
TATTTCCGAAATAATGCCCTCGACGCCCGCAACACCTTTTCACGAATTGACAATCCTCCCTTTAGTCGATACCAGTTCGGTGGAACGGTAGGCGGTCCCATCGTAAGGGACAAGACCTTCTTTTTCACCAGCTTTGAACGCCTGGACCGAGAGGAGTCCAACTTCGTCACCTTCCTTGACGACCCCTCGATCTTCCATCCCACCGGATCGCAACTGGACCTCTTCGGATTTCTGGCTTCGACAGGCATTCCACCGCTGCAGTTAATGGCGGCCGCTTTCATTCATCCAGAATTCGGAGTTCTCAACACCAATGAGAACACATTCCCGGATACCGTAGAACGTTTTGAAAGGGAAAGTGGTATTTTTCCGTTCCAGGCGGATCAAACCACCTTTTCTTTCAAGCTGGATCATCAGTTCAGTAACAGCAACAACTTTTCCGCGCGAGTAAACTATACCGATTCATTCGACCAAGGTGCTGATTTTGGAGCGCTGCAGGGCGTCAGTAATGGATTGACCTTCGCTATCGACGACTTTTCGCTGGTTCTGTCAGATACAAATGTTTTCTCTCCAACGACTCTGAATGATGTGAGATTCCAGTACTCGCGCCGAAGCTTTGAGGCTTTGACGAACGATCCGGTAGGCCCAGAACTCATCATTGGTGGTGTAGCAGAGTTCGGCCGTGAGTTCTTCAACCCGACTGGCTACGACCAGGACTTGTTCCAGTTCGCAGATAATGCCACCTTCATTCGAGGCAATCATACTCTGAAGGTTGGAGCAGACTTGACCCTGATGAAGCTTGCAGGTTTTGCTGAAGTGTTTCTCGGAGGCCAGTTCAGCTTTGGTGAAGCGATTCCTCTGGCGTTAATTATGGACAGTGCGTTGGGCGCAGGGACTGCAGAGAACCTCATAAGAATGCTGGCTACTCCGCCCGAGGCCGGAGGCCTGGGGCGTCCCGATCTCATCCCCAATGTCCTGGCCCCGATTACATCGACCCAATCGTTTAATTTCGGGCTCCCTATAACCTATTTCCAAGGCTTTGGTGACCCCAACACCGACATTAATTACACTCAGCTTGCCCTCTTCTTCCAGGACCACTGGAAAGTTCGAAACAATTTCACTCTGGACCTCGGTATCCGTTACGACACTGACTGGCGCCCGGAAACGGCGAATGTTATTTCGGATCAACCGCCTTTCGAGTTCAATCTGGAATCAATCAGTGATCGAAACAATGTCAGCCCCAGGATTGGATTTGCCTGGAATCCCGGCGGTGATCAGAAGATGGTGATCCGAGGCGGATACGGAATCTTCTACCAGAGCGTTTTTCAAGCAACAGCCTTCATTTCCCAAGTCCTAGCGGGACAGATCGAACAGGTGTTCCTGCCAATAACTGGTTTACCCGGAATAGACGCCACTTCCGCGACTGTTTATGGAGCATATAAGGCCACGGGTGAACTGAACGAAGACACCCTCAAATTGGTCGGAGTAGAACCAGGCACCACACCGTCAGTCATTCTTCCCAGTGCCTCCAACATGGTCAACCCCTGGAGTCAGCAGGTGAGTTTTGGAATCGAACGTCAGTTGGCTCGGGACTGGGTGTTATCCGCGGACTATATCCTCAACCGTGGGACTAATCTAATCCGATCTCGAGACATTAATGTCCGTCAGGTGGGTGACAATGAATTCGAACTTCCGGGCCTCGATCCGAGATTCGTTCAGGTGAACCAGATCGAAACCAGTGGTAGTTCCACTTATCATGGACTTACGTTAAACCTGCGTAAGCGGTTTGCCCAGAACTTCAGCCTTTTGACCTCTTACACACTTGGCAAGGCCATTGACGACACGACTGACTTTATTACCCAGTTGCAGGGTAACAACCAGAAGGATCTCAGAAGCGAGAAATCACTTTCAACCTTTGATCAGCGCCAGCGATTCGTTTTCAGCGGTGTGTACCAGAGTCCCTGGTCAGTGTCCGCAAGTGACGGCTTCGTCCATAATCTGTTCGCTGACTGGACTTTTGCTCCGATTATCACGGTAGGGAGCGGGAGGCCGTTCAATCTACTTTTGGGTTTCGACCTCAACGGAGACACCCATGAAGAGACTGATCGGCCGGTGCTGGTCGTAGAGGGCAACCCGATCGTCGGTAGGAATACAGGCCGTGGACCCGCCTTCTCTTCGATCGATATCCGGCTTGCCCGTAAGTTCATGTTCGGCGAACAGACTAGTTTCGAATTCGTTTTTGAAGCCTTCAATCTGTTCAACAGCGTTAACTATTCGGGGGTTAACAACATTTTCGGCAGTACCGAATTGGTAACCGGGAATGTGGAGGGGAGCAGCAATATCGCCTCGAACCAGCCGTTGGGATTTACATCAGCGTTCGCCCCAAGGCAAATTCAATTCGGATTCAAGTTCAACTTCTGAGGCTTCTCGTGAGATAGAAGAGTTCAGAGGCGAGGTCATTGCGACACAGCCTCGTCCATAACGTGCCTATCTGTGACAGCACAACTCCGTCTAATTGTCTCAGTCTTCCAGGTATGCTATAAACGCCTTCCAAAAACCGACCACCTCTGAGGGGTAGTGAGATGAAAGTTCGCTCGTATTTTACTGTTCTTGCTTTGCTCGGATTCATCCTGTTTGTGGCCGACTGTAGCAGAAAGATGATCCACTTCCCGATCGAACAGACCGAAATTCAGTTTGGAGGTAAATACGATACTCTTAAGCCGGAACAGCAGAAGCTGATCGACGCGTATACTGCAGAGCTCAATCGAATTTTCGGGACAGACAGGGTGCCCGCGGAGGCCTACAACTCCGTGCCAATTTCCGTCCGCACTACTTTCGAGGCTGTGACTCACGCTCTCATGTCTACTCCACTGACCGACAAGGAAGGAAAGATCATGGGTGACGCATTGGATCTGGTGGAGGCCGTTGAGGATGTGCACGGCAGGGTTCCCAATGCCCGTGGAGACCTACAGTTTCGAGTCTACGTGGTCCTCGTGCCAGGTGCAGTGGATCAGTTGGAAGAGAGTCAGGAATTCTCCAGAGGCCATGACAACACTCACTTTCACATGGGGTTTCCTATTAACTATCGACTGGACTCTACGCCGTCACTACAGTTCTCTATCTCCCGAAACTTAGAGCGTGCCGATATCGATGTGGACTACCGGTCATCATCTTTCCCAGCGGTCCTTTTTGACGGGCATTTAACTTCGGCTAACTCCGACGTACGCGCTGGAAGAAACTACCAAACCCACGTGGGAAGGTGGGAGGGCTTCATGAACTGGTGGGGAGATATTTTCGGATTCCCGACCAGCTCAACGGGCACCTCTAAACCCTCGGACGCTGATCCCGATTGGGGCATCCCTGTCGTTCCCAAGGTGTCCGGCAAGCAGCCGTTGGATGTTGCGGTCAAGGACTTTCTGAACACCTGGCTAATCGACCACGATCCAAAACAGGCGATGGCCTATTTCTCGAGAGAAGCCTTTGATTGCGTCCTTGCGTTTGAGGAAGAAGCTGAAACAACCGATTTCGCACCCATCAGAGTCTTCCGTGAAATGCAGTTGATCAGCGGAGTAGTTGGATCCCCTGCAACCCTGGAAGAGGTCGCGAAGCGGGTTGAGGTTTCGGCTACCTCGTTGAAGCTGATGGATCACTCAGATTCGAACACATTTGCTCTTTACTCGGTACCTTCTGCGATCGTCAACAACTACTCCTGTCCCGCACTGAAAGGCTTCCAGCAGATCGATCATGCAGCGGGACACAAGCAGCATTATTTATCTTCGTTCCGTATCGTCGGCAAACCGGGCGAAAGTGAGGAACTGTTCCTCATGTGGGCTAACGAGGCCGGATACTGGAGAATTCACTCATTTCACTTAGGACCTCCAGATCACAGCGCTGACGTTCCAAGCCTGCGTAGCCAGATGGCTGAGCTGGATCTATCGTCTCCCATCCATCCGACCGGTAATCCGGAACTGATCAAAGTAGTGCAGGGCTTTTTCTCAAAGTGGTTCATACAACATGATTATGAAGCAGCCGAAACCTATTTTGCGATCCATAGTCACGACTGTTCGAACCTGCTCCTGGACAGCCCTGACGGGGCGGTGCAGACCCCTGATGAAGCCGGCAAGCAGATTATGAAGGGACTGAGGCAAATCGTTGAAAGCGTTCCACGGAGTAGCAAGTTGGAGGACATGCTGGAACAGAGCAGACCTTGGAAGCCAGATGTTTATGTGATCCAGCATCCTGATCAGAAGGCATATCTTCTGGCAAGTGTTCCTGCTTCCGTCTCCGGGCCCCTCAGCTGTCAGCATAGGACCAAGGCGCCTCAAATACACAGCAGTTTGCCTCCTCACAGCGATGACGTCTATCTAACCGCTTTCCATTTGAAATCCGGCATCAACCACCCGCCCATTTTCTTCCTGCTCTGG
>JAUVSF010000504.1 GCA_030597245.1 Acidobacteriota bacterium | reverse complement strand
GCCCCCCCTTCCCCACGAGCCCAAGGCAGCGTCTAGAAGTCATCCCAAAGACCGCTCCGCCGTCTAAAGAGAATACTCATCAGCATAGTATTCCGGTTGTCCGCATAAGAGACAAGCAGGATCGCCGAAAGGCCCTCCGTAAGACGACTCGTCCAGAGGCCCACCAAAACAGATTCGAATGGGAACTCCCTGGTTGAGAACAGCCGCATGCTTCTGTCCGCGAACGGAGGCGCGGCGTGGACCAACGAGAAATACGAGGATCCAGAGCTGCCACGCAGAAACAGCGGAGAAGCGCTCGGAGCTCTCGAAGTGAACGAGTTCGGGATCAGCAACCTCGATATTATGACGACCTTCGTCGTGGATCCCAGCCTTCCCACGGTGATCCGCTTCCGCTCATCGATTCTCGACAGTATAAACCAGCCTGTCCCCTCTACCTGCACCTGGAGCGGGCTCAATAACGCAAGTACGGGAGGGGGTACCGGCCCGGGATAGACACACCCCTCATGTCCCGAAGTTCTGAGATCGGGTTTTACCAACCCGCTTCAGCTCTTCCTGAGGATGAGAGCTGCCAAGCCTGCGAAAAGCCCCCCGACAACCACCGTGTACCAAATCCAAACAGTGGCCTGTGGGATCAGTCCCGTTATCACCCACTCCACGAACCAGTGCATCTCTTCCAGTTCCGGAGGCGGAGAGTCATAGTGTGTGCCCCAATTCCCCATGATGGCAAGGAACATGATCAGGATGACGGGGACTCTTGCTGCAAAGCCGTAGAAAAGTAATGTCTTGAAGAGCTCTGGCCAACTCGACCTGAGCAGGAACATGGTTCCTATAGAGACGCCGGCCATCAGGATCAGCATAAACGTCGGGAATGCTGCGAGGGTAGCCATTAGAGTCTTGGTAACAGCTGCCAAGATAATGAAGGACAAAAGCGAGAAGCCTATCAACTTGCCCGGGCTCTTCGCAGGGTTCCCCATCTTGGTCAGCTTCCAACCGTAGTAAATACCGAAGATGGGGACCAGCCAGGCAATCCCGATAAGAGATGCTCCGCCTCCAGGCACTCGTCCAAACAGGGCTTCGGACCAACCCATTAACTCACCCGTGAGTCTGAGGCAGGAAACCGCCAGAGTAATGATTGCAGGCACCAGGATGAGGTTCTTAATATCCCGTCTCTCGGACATCGCGTCTCCTTTGTGGCATTAAGCGTTCACTAGAATGCAAGAGCAACTGCGGAGTTTTGTCTAGATTAGCGCCGACGAATCGGGTTGTCGAGGGACGATTGATTCCTATACTCTTTAATCCTGTGTTCCGAGGCAGAAGAGGATGCACCATTCATTTATACGTGGCCAACTGCTGCTGCGTGGTTGATCGCCAATCTTCGATGGGGGGAGCGCCGGCTCGTTCGAAAAAGGCTTCCAGCCGGTCCTGCAAATCTTTAACGATCTCCGCATTCTGTCGGTATGAAGAGACGTTACGTTGTTCCGAAGGATCGTTCAGAAGGTCGAACAGTTCAGAGGGCCACTCCGATGATCGTTCCACGTACTTCCATCTCTTCGTACGAATCCCTCTCACATACTCGTACTCGAAGTAGACCTCATCAACCCACGGCCCGTTCTCTCCATCCAGGAGACGAGCGTAGCTCCGACCAACACGTTTTCCATCCTCTGGAGGGCTAAGTCCGAGGTAATCGAACAGCGTTGGTAAGAAATCGTAAGAGGAGACAAGCCGTGTCGATTCCGCTCCTTCCGGTATGCGGCCAGGGTGGCTCCAGATCATAGGAATACGTACCGACCTCTCATACAGATTAAAAGGGACGGTCCCGTTCCCTTTCCCCCAGATCCCCTCGTGGCCACTATGGAATCCATGATCCGAAGTGAAGATTACCACTGTCTTTTCTCGCAGATTCAGTTCGTCAAGTAATGAGACCACCCGACCCACATTCTGGTCGATCCCAGTTACCAGTGCCGAATAACTCAGCTTGCTGTGACGTTTGCTGAAATCACGCAGGTGTCCCGAAACCCTGCCGTTCATCTCCCGCATGTGAGCAGGATGCATGGGGAGATCTGGGAAACATGGGAAACGGGATTCCAGATACGGCTTTCGGTATTTCTCAGGCTGGTATTGCAACGGGGTGTGCGGAGCATAGAAGGACAAGAACAAAAAGAAAGGTCGATCACGATTCTGTCTTATGAACTCGACAGCATCATCGCCCAGGAGATCGGTTTTGAAGCCGGTTCGCTTAACTCGTTCTCCATTCTTTACAAACTCAGGGTCACGGTAAGTTCCGCCACCCCCTGGAACGGTAGACCAGTAGGAGAACCCAACCTGCGGTCGGGCATCATCACCAAGATGCCACTTTCCACAAAGGCCAACTGTGTATCCTTGCTGGGCCAGCGATCCTGAAAACGTAGGCTGCCCTTCGATATATGAGCGCGCGTCGTCCCCGTACGTCTCAGCAGGCAGGAGCCAATCCTGTACACCGTGCTGTGAAGGAATCCGACCTGTCAGCCAAGTGGCCCGGCTGGCAGAGCAGACGGGGGTAGCCGCGAACGCTTCCGTGAATCGGATACCTTCCCGGGCGAGACGATCCAGGTTTGGCGTGACCAAGCTCTGGCAATCATCGTTTCCGTTCGCGTTGAGCGCCCAGTGTCCCTGGTCATCAGTCAAGATAAAGATCACGTTGGGAGCAGCCTTCAGGACCGTCGGCAACAGTGCGTACAGGAGTCCCAGCACTACTAGGATGCTCCGCGGATAAGACAACCGAATATTGAAAGCCATGCCTCCTACCCCGTGCCAGGCAGTCCCTGGAGCGAACCAAGATCGTCCCTCGGTATTTACCCAGGACCAACCCTCGATAAAGTGCAAAAGCAGCGTTGAGAACCGTATCCCTTCACAGCTCAAAGACCCCAATGATGGCGACTATATCGAATTGACCAGAAACCCACAAGAGACTTTGAGCGAACAGATCGTCCCCCGCGAGTGTCCTCAAGAGATGTCAGTGTCTACCGCTCGTTCCACCACGCAGCTGCTTCTTCCTGCGTCCAGGCCCTTTCCGCAGTCCACATGGACAGCGGTATCAGCCGTTCGCTCCTGAGTCGGAGATCCTGGACTGGGCAACTTCACAAAGCTGTTGTATAACCTCGGCCGGCACTTCCTTCCGTGCCGCCCACTTCTCTTGTTCAAACACATTGCGTTCAAACTCAGCGGAGATAAGAGTTTCCTGAAACAGGGGAGCTGCTGCCACGACTTCTCCCAGAGGCGAGAAAATCGTGCTGTCACCATAGCTGAGCTTTCCCTCTTCTGATCCGACAACGTTTGATCTCACGACCACCATTTGAAGCAACGTAGCAAGGCCAACATGGTTATTTCGGACCTTCTTACGGTGTTCGTCCATCCGGTCAGAGTCAATGCTGTTGTAATGGGGACTGAAAAGGAGCCGCGCTCCCTTCCAGCGCATCGTCAGCGCCGGCTCCACAAATGAAGAATCATGACAGATGATGATTCCAAACGTGATCCCTTTAGCCCGAAATACCGGGAGGGAGTACTCCGAAGAAAACTGCTTTTTGTCACTGCCCGTGAGCATCGTCTTTCTGTATTTACCCAGGATCTCCCCTTGATAGAGTGCCAAAGCCGTGTTGAGTACCGTATCCCGTTCAATCTCGGAGATTCCAACAATGGAGACCATATCGAATCGGCCAGAAACGCGCAGGAGTTTCTTGACACGAGGATCGTCCAGGCCAACTGCCAAGTCAGCTGAGTAATTTGAGAGATATCCTTCTGGGAAACAAAGAAAATCCACCTTCTCCTTACCGCACTTCTCGATGAGCTTGAGTACTCGATCAAGGTTCTTGTCAAAGTCGTTGCTACATTTACCCTGGAAGGCGACGATCTTTACACGATCTCCTGCCTGCTCCTGCCTCCCCTGGCCGGGAGGCTGACTGCTTTTGCCAGGCCCTCCAATACTGTGGAGGCCCGCTCCGGCACCTGCGACTAAGAATTCTCGTCTCTTCATT
>JAUVSF010000053.1 GCA_030597245.1 Acidobacteriota bacterium | reverse complement strand
GCGGCAGCCCGGTTTTCTCATCGGCAAACAAGGCCAGCGAGAGTTGGCGCAGATCGCGGCGTTTTTGTTTGTTGTTTCCTCGCTGTGCCAACCGACAGCGGTCGTTGAAGGTGTCGATGAAAGTGAAGTAGTTGGTGGTGTCGTAAAGGAGTGTTTCCAGACCCAGGGGGAAGAGGCGGCGGAGGTTTACCAGCAGGTCCTGGAGAAAGGCATCGATGTGATCGGGTGCGACTTGATCCATATGATCCCAGAAGCGCTGGCTGGTCAGTGCGCCGGGTGGAGCCGGACACAGACGCGACACGACACTGTCCTGATACCAGTCGGTGTACAGCGCCCGTTTACTCGAGGCCTGGACGGCGCGATTGACGGCGGCGATCACCAGGTACTGCCCGACCGAGAGCGGAGTGCGGTGCTTCTTATCGACCCCCGGGACGTGACGATCGACGATCTCGACCAACTCGAGATTCCGGGCCCAATCCCAGAGCCAGGCGGAAGCGCCGAATTCCTTGACGCGGAGGCGTTTGAGGGGAGTGGGGCCGGGAGTTTTGCCGCGGGTGAAGTGCTGTTTCAGCTCTTCGAGGAAGCGATCTTTGGTTCCAAGGTAGACCTGCTCGACGATGCGGGGTTTGCCGTTGACGCGAGCGGAGCGAACCCAGAAGGCGTAGAAGTGGCCTCTGCTTTTTTTGAAGACGAGACTAGCCATAACAGGTAATACATATCATATAAAATACTTATTGTCAATTATATACATCACTTATTACAGGTAATACTGATAATTCTCACACAACCCCGCTTTTCTCCTAACTGATGGAAAATAAACCGGTTAGATATTGACGCCAGATCTGACGTTAAGACCAGTGCCGTAAACTTGCGCTAGTGATTTTGTGATTTAGTGGTAGGATTTGAGACTTTGAGCCCGCAAGACCCACGCCAATGATTGTCAACCCGTTTCAGAACCGGGGCAGCAGGGTATCGTTCACAAAACCCGCCACTCTGCCGGCAAGGTCGATACACTCCTTGTTCCGTTCAATGAAATCGACGATTGCGGATCCAACCACCGCACCCTCAGCAAACTCCCAAACTTGCTCCACATCACTTTTTGATCGGATTCCAAACCCAACCGCAACCGGCAAATCAGTGAACTTACGGATTTGACCGACCACGGCAGGCAACGAACGATCGATCTGCGTCTGCTTTCCGGTGACACCGGTGCGAGCCACGAGGTAAATGAACCCCGTCGATGCATCACAGATCCTCCGCACACGATCCTCGGTTGAGGTGGGTGCCACCAGAAAGACCGTTTCTAACCGCTGAAAAGCAAAAGAATCGAAAGGGCCCGGCAGCTCGGAGCCAAACGACCGACTCGTCTCAGCTCCAAGAGGCTCGAGGTCTTCACTTCGGCCCTGGGGTCCTTTCAAGCCGTCGGTAGTCGTATCTCCCCCCAAATACTCTTCAGGCGTCAAATCGGAAATCAGAATCCCATCGAGGCCCGCTGCTGCCGCTTCACGATCCAGTTTCTCCAGCCCATAATTCAAGACCGGGTTCAAGTAGGTCATAAAGATCAAACCCACATCAGTCTCGGATCGAACTCTTTCGATCATCTGGATGTAATCAGAGAATCGATATCCATGCGACAGCGCCACAAATGACGACAGCTGAATCGTCGGTCCATCGGCGACCGGATCTGAGAAAGGAATGCCGACCTCAATGACGCTTGCCCCCGTCTGCGCCAGAGCAAGAACGATCTTCTCAGTCGATTCAAGGTCGGGATGACCGGCTGTTACAAAAGGTATGAATGATCTTTTTCCCAGTTTCAACACAAACCTCTCTTCACTTCTCTCGGTCTCGGCCTTGCACTGTCTCGACGTCCTTGTCTCCCCGGCCAGACAGGTTCACAACCACCGTCTTCCCGGAAAACAGCGCTTTTTCCCGAATCAAATAGGCTATGGCATGAGCAGACTCCAAGGCAGGAATGATCCCTTCCACTTCACTCAGGACATGAAACGCCTCCAGCGCCTCGTCATCGGTAACAGAGGCGTAACGAACCCTCCCGTGCTCCCGCAGATACGCATGTTCGGGGCCGATCGAAGGATAGTCGAGCCCAGCCGAAACGCTGTGGGTTGATGCAATCTGCCCATTCTCATCCTGGAGGACAAAACTAAAGGTCCCATGGAGAACACCAGGACCTCCACCCTCAAAACGTGCCGCATGCTGTCCCAACTGTTTGCCGAAACCGCCCGCTTCGACTCCGATCATGCCTACTGATGCGTCTTCCAGGAACTCGTAGAAAAGACCTATCGAATTGCTGCCTCCCCCGACACAAGCGATCAATGTCTGCGGCAGCTCACCTTCCAACTCCAGTATTTGCCGACGAGCTTCCCTTCCGATAACCGATTGGAAGTCACGAACCATCATCGGATAGGGGTGGGGACCGAGAACCGATCCCAGCAGATAGTGGGTATCCTCGACGTTAGTCACCCAGTCCCTCATTGCCTCGTTGATGGCATCCTTCAGGGTTTGACTGCCCGAATCCACCGGGACTACCTTCGCCCCGAGCAACTCCATTCGAAAAACGTTCAGAGCCTGGCGCTTGGTGTCCTCTGTTCCCATGTAAACTTCGCAGTCCAGATCGAGCAAGGCACAGACGGTAGCCGTGGCGACACCATGCTGGCCGGCTCCCGTTTCGGCTATGATCCGTTTCTTTCCCATGCGCTTTGCCAGAAGTGCCTGACCCAGAGCGTTATTGATCTTGTGAGCCCCTGTGTGGCACAGGTCCTCCCGCTTCAGGTAGACCCTTACACCAAGCGAGTCAGAGAGCCGTTCCGCCAGGAAAAGCGGCGTAGGCCTGCCGGCATATTGTCGAAGACGTTCCTCCAATTCTTTTTGAAACTGTGAATCGTCCCGAACCTGCAAGTAAGCGGCCTCCAGTTCCTGAATGGGTGCCATCAGGGTTTCTGGAATGAAACGGCCGCCGAATCTGCCAAAGTGGCCCTCCGCATCAGGTAAAAGAGTCTTTCTATTCACCATGAATCAATTCCCTCAACTTCGCTCCTGGATCGTCGGATTCCATGAAAGCTGTGCCGATCAGGAATCCGTGGAATCCTGCATCCTTCAGCTCGAGAATCTCGGACCGATGGGAAACCCCACTCTCAGCGACAAGAACAAACCGGTCCTCACCTTCTAATCTTCGTGCAATTTCGAAAGATGTGTTGATATCTACTTCAAACGTTTTGAGATTACGGTTGTTCACCCCGAGGATCCTGGCGCCGGAGTCCACTGCAACATCCAGCTCAAAAGGGTTATGGATTTCAACCAGGGCCTCGAGGCTGACCTCACGTCCGTACTCAATCAAAGATCTGCACCGGACAGAGTCAAGACAGGCCGCAATCAGAAGGAAGGCCGAAGCCCGGCAAGCCTTCGCTTCGGCGACCTGGTATTGATCCAGAATAAAATCCTTCCTCAAGAGAGGAATCCCCGAGCCGAAATCGTCGTTCGGATCCATATCCGACAGATGCCGAAACACTCGATCAAGGTACTCCAAGCTTCCGCCAAAGAAGGGTTCATCAGTCAGGATTGACAGAGCAGCCGCACCATTCTCGACGTAGATTTGAGCAACCTTCTCAGGTTCCAGGCGGCATTTGAATTGCCCGTGGCTTGGGCTTCTGTATTTGATTTCAGCAATAACGTTCAGACCCGGGCGCACCAGCGCCGCTTCAAGAGAAGCCGGGGCAGATTTCGGGAATCGGTCTTCAAGCTCCTCCAGCGTTACCTGGCCTAAACGCTCAGCCAGTTCTTCGCGTTTTCTGGCCAAGATTTGATCAAGCATTCTGTCGCCACCTCTGCAGTTCTCTCTTCGGCCGGCCAGTTACACCGGCGTATCCAACAGTACCTAAAGTCCGGATAGTCCGTAATGGGACCGTACCGTTCCAAGGAATCTGGTCAACCTGGCCAAATCCTTCTTTCCCGGAGCCGCCTCCACGCCGGAGCATACGTCTACACCGTACGGCAGCAAGTATTCGAGCGCGTCCTTTACATTTTCCGGTGTAAGTCCTCCAGACAGAATATAGTCTCTCCCTAAACTCTTGAGCGCCTTCCAATCGGCCAACTGCCCGGTTCCCCAAGACGTATCAATGATGATCCTGAAATCACCAAATTCGGAAACGTGTTTCGGCGATGTCGCGACCAGAACTTCCCGGTCGATCTTCTGCAGGTCGGCTTGACTCCGGGCACCGTGAACCTGCACCCAGTCTATCCTCCCCGGCAGATAGCTGAAAGGTGAATACTCCTCGGAACCAGGCGTACCCGAATCCTCGGACTCGTCCGCCCCCGCCGAATGGTTCGAGCCCAACCTCGGGTCATCGCTGGGATCTACTACCACAACAGCTACAGCCGTCACGTTCCCTGGCAACTCTTGGAGAATTTCAACGGCTCTCGCAGCTTCTATGAAGCGGGGACTACGGGGATAGAAATTGAAACCGAGGGTATTTGCACCAAGTTCGACACTGGCCAGTGCGTCTTCCAGGCAGGTTATGCCGCAGACTTTGACAACGGGACCCGCCAAGCCGGTCCCTGGGCGACTGCTTTCCGGAGACGTATTGTCGTTCAGGCTACTCACCGACTAACTGTATGCCTCCACCAACTCACCCAGCTTCTTCAGAGCCAAGCCCGAATCAATCACTTCACCGGCCCGTTTGACCGACTCCTCCATCGACAATCCGCCGGCAATGTGCACAGCGGCGGCGGCATTTAGAACAACAATGTCTCGAGCAGAACCTCCGACCTTCCCCTCGAGAATTCCCCGGATGACCTCAGCATTTTCTTCCGGAGATCCTCCCTCAGGGACGTCGGCGGCAAGAGACTCCGGCTTGAAAGCAAAACTTCTGACCTCTGCGTCGCGCACCTCGGCTACTTGCGTCTCGGCACAAACCGAGATTTCGTCCAGCCCATCCCGACCATGAACAACCCAGGCACGCTTGCAGCCCAGACGACTGAGAGCCTCGGCAAGCTTATCCGTCAGATCGGCGGAGAAGACTCCAATCAATTGAAAAGGGGCTGAGGCCGGGTTCGTCAGGGGACCCAGGAGATTGAATATCGTCCGACGCCCGAGATCCCGCCGAATCAGTGCCACGCGCTTCATTGCCGGGTGAAAAGAGGGCGCAAACATGAAGCAGAGCCCTATTTCGTTGAGAGCCCTTTCCGAGACGTCCGGTTCGCAGCTCACCCGGACACCCAACTGCTCAAGGACGTCGGCACTCCCTGAGCGGGAAGTGATCGCCCTGTTGCCATGCTTGGCCACAGGCACACCTGCAGCCGAGATCACGAAAGCAGCAGCAGTGGAAACGTTGAAAGTTGATGCTCCACCGCCAGTTCCGGCCGTGTCTACAAACCGGGAATGTTCGGATCGGATCCTTACAGCTGCTCGTCTCATCACACGGGCAAAACCGGTGATCTCCTCCACCGTTTCACCCCTGACCGAGAGCGTTACCAGCAAGTCCGCTATTTGTGCATCGTCACAGTCGCCTGAAAGGATGGCACTCAGGCACGATTCGGCTTCCTTTTCAGTCAGGCTGTGGCCGGCTTCGAGTCTTTCGCTGTATTCCCGTAGCATAAGAAATTTCCCAGCAGCTTCTTGCCCTCACCGGTCATGATCGATTCCGGATGGAACTGGACTCCGAAAACATCAAACTCGCGGTGACGGAAACCCATAATGATCCCCTCCTCCGTACGTGCATTGACCACAAGGTCCTCAGGCAGAGTTAACGGATCGATGATCAACGAGTGATAACGGGTGGCTTCAAACGGAGCTTCCAGGCCGGCCAGGATCGTGTCGCCCTCGTGGTAAATCAAGGAGGTCTTCCCATGCCTGAGTTCACCGGCGCGAATCACACAGCCGCCGAAGGCTTCTCCGATCGCTTGATGACCCAGGCAGACTCCGAGAATCGGGACTGTCCCACTCAATTCGCGAATCAAGTCCATAGAAATCCCGGCATCGGAAGGCACTCCGGGTCCCGGAGAGATGACGACCTGATCAAAATCCAAGCTGCGGACAGTGTCTAAATCAATCTGGTCATTCCGATGCACGATCAACTCTGCACCCAGTTCACCAAGATATTGGACCAGGTTGTAAGTAAAACTGTCGTAGTTATCGATGACCAACACTTTGCTCATCGTCGTACTCCCACTGACTTCCCGACCAAAACCGGCAAACCATCCCCTTTCATGTTCCCGGCACTCCAAACCGTTCTGTCATCGGGCTTCACAGGTCCCTTGCCAGTTCCAAGGCGTGAAACAACACTCTTGCCTTGTTCCGGCACTCCAGGTTCTCAAGCTCAGGAATCGAGTCGGCCACGATACCCGCACCCGCTTGAAAATGAGCTCGACCTTCTTTGAACACAATCGTCCGGATCGCGATACAGGTATCCAGGTTGCCCGAGTAGTCAACATACCCAATAGAACCTGCGTAAAAACCTCTTGGTGAGGGTTCCAGTTCTTGAATGATCTCCATGGCTCGAATCTTAGGGGCTCCAGTCACTGTCCCCGCAGGAAAGCAGGAAGCCAGGGCATCAAATCGGTCCAGCCCCTGACGGAGTCGACCTTTGAGTGAACTCACCAGATGCATAACGTGCGAATATTTCTCGATAAACATCATGCGACCAACCGCAACCGACCCAAATTCGCTTACCCGTCCTATGTCGTTCCGACCCAGGTCCACCAGCATCAAGTGCTCGGCCCGTTCTTTCTCGTCGTTCACCAACTCCTCTTCGAGTCGAGCTTCATCCTCCGGCGTTCGTCCCCGCCGGCGCGTTCCTGCTATCGGTCGATACTCCAGTTCCCTTCCCTGAACTCTGACCAGCATCTCAGGAGAGGCACCTGTGATGCACGTATCCCCCTGTTTCAAAAAGAACATATATGGTGAAGGATTGATATAGCGAAGGACTCGATATACGTTGAACGGATCCTGCCGAAAATCGACCGAAAACGCCTGAGAAAGCACAACCTGAAAGATATCTCCGGCTCGAATGTACTCTTTGGCGGTTTCTACGTCAGTCTGGAACCTTTCGGCGGTGTAGTTGGACTCGGTCTCTTCCGATACTGGAGCTGTACTTGGTCCAGGGTCCGGGCCGGGCGGCTCGCTGTCATTGTTCTCAAACCCGGCGACTTTCAACTCAAGTTCCGACACCTGCTTCAACCGAGCTTCCATCTCGTCAACACGATCCCGATTTTCATGGGACATGATGACGATCTGATGCTTGAGGTGGTCAAAAGCCAGAATCGTGGGAAAGAAGTCCATCTGAACTGACGGTTCGCGTGGAATTCCGGACAGATCACCCGGAAGTCGTTCCAACTCCCCCACCATGTTGTAAGTAAATGCCCCCACGGCTCCTCCGGCAAACGGCGGTAGATCGGGGTGCGGGGGCATTATTTCCGGAAAGGACCGGCGAAATTCCATAAACGTTCCGCGATAGCTACTTTCCGGGTCAACTCCAATGAAGGAGAACCTGCCGATTTTCTCTCCCCCTTCAACCGATTCGAGCAAAAACGCCCGTTCGCTGTCGCCGGCAACTCTCAAGAATGCCGAAACAGGCGTGAGCAAATCGGCAAGCACAGATCTGTGGTGGATCATCTCGTTTTCCTGAATCGTATTCCTCAAATTCACACTGTTTACAAGGCACAAAAAAAGGCCGTGGAGTTCTGTCCTCCACGGCCTCTTCTTCGATTGATCTTTCTCTAATTCAGGCTACATGAAATCGACAGTCATCCACCACTGATTGTACTTAATACCACCAGTGCCAGAGAGAACTGTTTACTTCCATGATCTACCCGATGGGGATTCTAGCACAAAGGTCTCAACGGATCAACGAAACCAAACAGGAAGACGAGGCAATCGTGGTAGACGCCGGAGGGCGGTTACCAGTTACCGGACCTGTCCTCCATAGCTCGAAGAGCGAAGGAGGATGCCGGTTACCAGATACTGTATCCAAGCCCCGCCTCGCGGGGCGATATGCGGAGGGAAATGCAGCTTGGGGGTTAGCGAGAATAACCACCAAGTCACAAAACCACTAAATATTATTTGTGATTTCGTGACTTAGTGGTTAAACCCATGTCCCAGAGCGCGATTGGTTCGGCCCCTAAACTCCTCCGGACATCGATTTAATGAAGAGTTCGTTGCTCTTCGTTTTCGAGAGCTTGTCCAGCAGCAACTCCATCGATTCGGTCACCGAAAGAGGATTCAGGACTTTCCGCAGCACCCAGACACGATTCAGAGTGGCGGCGTCGAGCAGAAGCTCTTCTTTCCGAGTACCTGAACGGTTGATGTCGATGGCTGGGAAAATCCGCTTATCCACCAACCGTCGATCCAGCACGAGTTCCATGTTCCCGGTGCCCTTGAATTCCTCGAAGATCACGTCATCCATACGACTTCCGGTGTCGATGAGAGCAGTAGCGATAATCGTAAGGCTCCCACCTTCTTCAATGTTTCTGGCAGCTCCAAAGAAGCGCTTCGGTCGCTGCAGGGCATTGGAGTCTACACCACCTGAAAGCACCTTTCCTGAAGGCGGTACTACAGTGTTGTAGGCGCGGGCTAGTCTCGTAATCGAATCCAGCAGGATGACGACATCTTTCTTGTGTTCAACGAGTCGCTTCGCTTTTTCGAGTACCATCTCCGCGACCTGGACGTGGCGTGAAGCGGGTTCGTCAAAAGTGGAGCTCACGACTTCACCCTTTACCGACCGAGTCATGTCGGTGACCTCTTCCGGCCGCTCATCGATCAGAAGTACGATCAGAACCACCTCCGGGTGATTCGCCTCGACCGAATGGGCGATGCTCTGAAGGATCATTGTCTTACCGGCCCTCGGAGGAGATACGATCAAGCCTCTCTGTCCCTTACCGATAGGATTGAGCAGATCCATCACACGACCCGTCAGATCGCCTCCGGTCGTTTCCAGCGTGACCCGTTGATCTGGATAGAGAGGAGTCAGGTTCTCGAAAAAAGTCCTCTCACGCACCTCTTCCGGGTGCTCGAAATTAATGGCCTCAACTTTAATCAAGGCAAAATATCGTTCCCCATCCTTCGGGGGACGGACCTGTCCTGAAACCGTGTCACCGGTACGCAGGTCGAATTTCCTGATCTGCGAAGGGGATACGTAGATGTCGTCTGGACCTGGGAGGTAGTTGTATTCAGGAGCTCTGAGAAAGCCAAATCCATCGGGAAGGGTCTCGAGAACACCCTCTGAGAAGATCAAACCGCTTCTCTCCGTTTGGGCTTTCAGTACCTGAAAAATGAGCTCCTGCTTGCGCATCCCGGCGAAGCCCTCGATCTCAAGGGTCCTGGCGATCTTGTTCAGATCCTGAATGACCATCTCCTTCAGATCCTTGATGTTCAGGGGCTCACCGTTCCCCTTGCTGTCTCTTGGCTTGTTGTCCCTTGGTTTGTTGTCTCTTGGCTTTGAATTTCTTCTTCTCACTCTTGGCTCTGTTGCTTCAGCCATGATTCACCTCTAGCTATTAATTGACCGAGAATTTATCAGACCCCGAAAAACCTGCCCGAAGTTTCCGCCACCTGGACGCAGGCGGACGCAGGAGATTTGAGCTTACTGCCCTACTTCAATCAGCAAATACCATTGATGATTTTCCAAAGGTCCTTCTTGCCTTCACCGGTTACGGCCGAGAAAGGTAAGATGTCCTCGCTTCCCAAGGACTCTCTGATTCGACGAAGAGAACGAGCTCGTCGGCTTTTCGCCACTTTGTCAAACTTCGTCGCAACCAATTGGAACGGAACCCCGAAGTGGGAAAGCCATTCTACCATGTTTCGATCGAGTTTCGTCGGCTCATGCCGTGAATCCAGGATCAGTACGACAAGTCTCAAGCGGTCGTCGCTGATCAGAAACTCCTCGATCATTGGACCCCAGCGGTCTCGAATACGCCGAGGCACTTTCGCGAATCCGTAGCCTGGCAAATCCACCAGTACCCAGCTCTCATCAACCATAAAGAAATTGATGAGTTGGGTTCGACCCGGAGTTGAACTGGTTCTAGCCAGATTCCTCCGCCCAACCAAACAGTTAATCAAGCTGGACTTGCCGACATTCGATCTCCCCGCAAAAGCAATCTGGGGAAGATCGATCTCAGGATATTCGCTCCTTTGAGTAGCGCTCTTCAGAAAATTGGCGCTTCGCAATCCATTATAACCCTATGCAGGGAGGCTTTTCACAACCTCAGTGGACACCTGGACGATCGCTCTGATCCTGCTTGACGTCCGGGAGCTGTGTATCCGCAAACTCCGCTTCCTTCTTTTTCTCCTTAGAGTCGGCCACCGAAGTAACCGGCCGTTCCAAAGCGATCGATAGAACTTCGTCCATCGAATCAACCTGAAAAACTTCGAGAGCTTTCAACACCGCTTCCGGGATATCCTTCAGATCCTTTTCGTTCTCTTTCGGAAGGATCACGGTCTTGATCCCGGCTCGATGAGCAGCCAGAATCTTCTCTTTGATGCCACCAACGGGTAAGACCTTACCTCTCAACGTGATTTCACCGGTCATCGCAACATCACGCCGAACCGGTATACCGGACAGAGCTGACACAATCGTCGTTGCCAGGGTAATTCCGGCCGAAGGACCGTCCTTGGGAATAGCACCTTCGGGGACGTGAACGTGCATGTCCTGCAACTTATAGAAATTCTTGGCTAACCCGAAACGGTCGCTCCTTGCTCTGACGAACGATAACGCAGCTCTCGCCGACTCCTGCATCACCTCGCCCAGCTTTCCGGTCAACTGAAGCTCACCCTTCCCTTCCATCGTCGTCGCTTCGGTCAGGAGGACTTCCCCTCCCACTTCAGTCCAGGCAAGACCAGTTGCCAGTCCGACTTCGTTCTCCCCTACAGCAAGTTGCTGCCGGAATTTTCTCACTCCCAGCAACTCGTGAACCTTCTTGCGGTCCACTCTGATCAACTCTTTTCCGGCACGTTTCGACACAACCGTCCTGGCAATCTTTCGCAACACATTGCCGATCTCTCGTTCCAGGCTCCTGACGCCCGACTCACGGGTGTAATGACGAATCAGCTCCTGAACAGCCTCGTCCACAAACTCAACCTGCGAAGGTTTGAGCCCTTTCAGCTTGAACTGCTTGGGGATCAAGAACTGGTTCGCGATGTGAAGCTTCTCATACTCCGTGTATCCGGAGATTTCGATAACCTCCATGCGGTCCAGGAGAGGACGCGGGATCGTGTGAAGTACATTTGCGGTGCAAACGAACAACACCTCCGAAAGGTCGAACTCAGTATCCAGGTAATGATCAACAAACGCGATGTTATGCTCCGGATCGAGAACCTCCATCAACGCAGCCGAAGGATCCCCGCGGAAATCCATACTCATCTTGTCGATTTCATCGAGCACGAAGATCGGATTCTTGGTGCCGGCTTTCTTCATCATCTGGATGATCTGTCCGGGAAGGGCTCCAATGTAAGTCCGTCGATGACCACGGATTTCAGCTTCGTCCCGTACACCACCAAGAGAATGCCTTACGAACTTCCGCCCCGTAGCACGAGCTATCGATTTTCCCAGCGATGTCTTACCCACGCCAGGCGGCCCTACGAAACAGAGAATTGAACCCTGACTGGTTTTCTTTTTCTTGCTCTTTCCCAGCAACTGCCGCACCGCCAGGAATTCAAGGATTCGTTCCTTAACCTTCTCGAGCCCGTAGTGATCCTCGTTTAAGATCACCTCCGCCTTTTCAATGTCCCGGACCTCACGGCTTCGCTTGTTCCAGGGCATGGCAATAAACCAATCCAGATACGTTCGGGAGACCGTCGTCTCGGCACTCATGGGAGGCATCTGCTCGAGGCGCTTGATCTCAGCCATGGCCTTTTCAAACGCCTCTTTGGGCATCTTGGCAGCCTTGATCTGGTCTTTCAGCTCCTCGATCTCACTCTTTTCATCGCGGCCCAGCTCTTTTTGGATGGCCCGAATTTTTTCGTTCAGGTAATACTCTCTCTGGGCCTTCTCCATTCCCTTGCGGACCCTGCCCTGGATAGACTTATCCATCTTGATCTTTTCGATCTCGATCTCAATGAGCTCACAGATCTGCTCCATCCGCTGTGCCGCATCGAGGATCTCCAGGAGAGACTGTTTATCTTC
Organism: Acidobacteriota bacterium; assembly: GCA_030597245.1. GTDB lineage: Bacteria > Acidobacteriota > UBA6911 > RPQK01 > JAPXNP01 > JAUWTT01. The sequence continues at coordinate 4,087 of JAUVSF010000053.1, read as the reverse complement.
AACGGGGATAGGAAGATTGGCCGCAATCGTATCCGCTAAACGCTCGGTATCGGTGTTCTTTACTGCTTGAAGGATCGTCTCGTAATTAATGTTCGGGTTAAGCTTCGAAAACTCCTCAAACAGCATTGTGAGGCGCTTCGTCAGAAGGCTCATCTTCGCCTGAGAGACCTTGGGAGCAACCTCGAACTCAACTACCGCCTCAAAACAGCCCTCGACTTCGTGGACTTCGATGGCCCTCGCTCTACGAACGCCTTCCACGAGGACCCGAATGTTTCCATCAGGCAGTTTCAAGCTCTGGGCGATCGTAGCAACGGTACCCACTGCATAGATGTCTCTATAAGTCGGGTTGTCCTGAGACGCATCTTTCTGCGTGGCTAAATATATCTTTTTATCATGCAGTAACGCTTTGTCGAGGGCTCTCACGGAAGAGGACCTCCCGATCACGAACGGCACCATCATATAGGGGAAAACCACAACGTCCCGAATCGGGACCATGGGGTATGTCTGTCTGACTCTTTCTTGTTCCTCACTCATATTTCAATATCGATCGGCTGGAAACGGTTCCTTAAGGAATCCATGGTTATGGATGCTCAAACACCCCTAATCGTTTCAAAATCTCTCAGGGGTAAACTACGATGACTGTTTCGGTAAATCCCGGGAAACTTGATTCCAGAGGAGAGACCGAGGCCAGCGCAACGGCATCGCTGCGGGCGCCTAGCCCGCTTTTTCGAGGAGTTTGAATACTACCTCTTTGTTCTCTACCATTTCTCTGGTAATGACGAACTCTTTCACTTTAGTGGTTGAAGGGAGTTCGTACATGATGTCTAACATAAGATCTTCGGTGATCAAGCGCAAGCCGCGCGCACCAATCTTCCTCTCAATCGCCATTAGGGAAATCGCCTTGAGAGCATCATCCGTAAACTTAAGGGCAACGTTTTCGAACTCGAACATCTTTTGGTACTGCTTAACCAGCGAATTCTTCGGCTCTGTCAAGATCGTCACAAGTGCGTCAACGTCCAATTCATGCAAAGTGCAGAGGATCGGCAGGCGACCCACAAACTCAGGGATCAAGCCGTACTTGATCAGGTCTTCCGGCAGAATATGGGTTAGGGTCTCCGACTCACCCGACGGACTCCACAGGTTCTCTGAAATGTCTGCGCCAAATCCGATATTGCTCCTGCCCAGCCGCTTCTTGATGATCTGATCCAAGCCGACGAAAGCCCCGCCACAGATAAACAGGATGTTTGTTGTATCAATCTGAACAAACTCCTGATGAGGGTGCTTACGCCCACCCTGAGGCGGAACATTCGCAACTGTCCCTTCGAGTATCTTCAAAAGGGCCTGCTGAACACCTTCACCCGAAACATCTCTCGTGATGGACGGGTTCTCATCCTTTCTGGAAATCTTGTCGATCTCGTCGATATAGATGATCCCCTGCATGCAACGCTCCCGGTCGCCACCGGCGTTCTGCAGCAGCTTCAGGATGATATTCTCCACATCCTCTCCGACATAACCGGCCTCTGTCAGGGTGGTTGCGTCCACAATCGCGAATGGAACTGACAGCATCTTGGCGAGTGTTTGGGCTAACAGGGTCTTGCCCGTTCCAGTGGGGCCAATCAGGACTACATTACTCTTTGTCAACTCAACGTCCTGATGCCGGCGTTTCCCTAGCTTGATGCGCTTGTAGTGGTTATAGACTGCCACGGCCAGCTTCCTCTTGGCCAGTTCCTGGCCAATGACATAGTCTTCAAGGAAGGACTTTATCTCGGCCGGCTTGGGAAGGGTTTCCCTGATGGAAGAAGCCTCGGCGGTGATGTCATCGGTGATGATTTCATTGCACACGTCCACGCATTCATCACAGATGAAGACGGTAGGCCCCGCAATCAGCTTCTTGACGTCGTTCTGGCTCTTGTTACAGAACGAACATCTCAGAATGTCATCGGTATCCTTCTTCAACATGCACCCCGAGGAAATTGACCGGCTGTTGAGATCCCTTGGGAACCCCTCCCATCGACTGGGGATCCGTGTAACAGCAGCCTACGTGTGTTTCTCTATTATCTTGTCAATAATACCATACTCCAGCGCCTGCGCCGCCTCCATGATGTAGTCTCTGTCGAGATCCTTGGCGATCCTGGATATCTCCTGTCCAGTGTGTTTCGAGAGGATTTCATTTGTCACCTGTCGCAGTCTGAGTATTTCCCTGGCATGAATATCGATGTCGGTCGCCTGCCCGGAAAGCCCTGTCATGGCCGGCTGATGGATCAGGATTCGGCTGTTCGGCAAAGCGAAACGTTTCTCTGGAGCGCCCGCAGCAAGAATTAGCGCCCCCATCGAAGCTGCCTGACCAATGCAGATCGTATTCACATCATTCTTCACGAACTGCATCGTGTCATATATGGCCAGTCCGGCGGTTATCGAACCCCCGGGAGAGTTGATATACAGATAGACGTCGCGATCAGGGTCCTCAGCCTCGAGGAACAACAACTGTGCAGTCACCACATTGGCTACGTTGTCGTCGACGGGCGTGCCTACAAAGATAATAGTGTCTTTGAGCAACCGGGAATAGATGTCGTAGGCGCGCTCACCCCGGTTCGTTTGCTCAACCACCATCGGTATCAATGTCATCACATAATCCCTTCAGAGGTTCCCGACCCTACCAGCATAGGAAACTCCATGTATACAAGCCTTAATCGCCCTTAATCGACCTTGGCTCCATCAACAATTATAGCTAATGCCTTGCTTCTCCGGATGTCCGCTTTGAGACCAGCCAGCTGATCGGGTTCAGAAAAATGCTGCTGCACCTTTTCCACAGGCTGTCCCATTGACTCGGCAGCCTTCCTCATCTCTTCGTTGATATCCTCAGGGCCCACCTCGATGTCTTCCTGAGAGGCTATTTCATCCAGAATCAAACGGCCCCGAACCTCGTCAACAACATCCTGCTGCATATCTTCCCGGATTTTGCGCCAGTCAATGTTGGCGCGTGAGGGATCAATTCCCTGAGAGGCAATCCGTCCAGCCAAACCCTCGATTCGTTCTCTAGTACGGCCTTCAACCAAAACCTCGGGGACTTCGAATGAAGTCTGCGCTACTAACTTGTTGATAAGCGACTTTCTCACTTCGGCTGCCCTTTCTTGCTCTCGACTCGCAGCCAGATCTCCGCTTATCCGCGCCCGAAGATCGTCCAAAGACTCAAAATCGCCCAGGTCTTTGGCAAAGTCATCACTCAATTCCGGCAATTCTTTACACTTGATGTCGGTGACTTCAGCCGTGAACCGGACTTGCCGGCCGGCCAGCTTCTTCTCCGGGTAATCGTCCGAATACTCCACTTCAAAGATCTTCTCTTCACCAATATTCAGCCCTTTGACATTCTCGGAGAATGACGGGTGAGTGCCCTCATCACCCACCCGGACGATAATGTCTTCCTCGGCAATCGCTTGAACCTCCTGCCCCGGCTCCACATCGAGGTACTCACCGTTCAGATCGATCATTACCTCGTCGCCCTCTTGAACCGGTCGATCTTCGACGGCCACGAGTTGCGCGTTTGTCTCCCGAAGACGTTCCAGTTGCTCCTGGATGTCTTCTTCCGCGACAGGCTTGGCTTCGACCGAGACCTCCAACCCTCTGTATTCGGGCAATTCAACTACGGGCCGGACTTCAAAGGACGCCTCGTAGATGAGAGGCTTCCCTACTTCGGCGGTCACATTCTCCAGGCTGGGATACCCCAGAGGCCTGACCCCTTCTGCACGGAGTGCCTCCTCGAGTGACTCAGGGACCAGCTTCTTTATCACTTCTCCCTTGATGTCACCGGCAAACTTTCGCTTTATCAATTGCAGGGGAGCCTTACCCGGCCGGAAACCTGGCAGCCTTGCATATTTCTTATAGTCCTGAGCCAGACGTTCAAACTCTTCGGACGCGACTTCAGCGGGCACTTCAACGCTCAATTTCTTCTTGACACTGGTTATGTCTTCGAGCTCCGCACGAACTTCCATTCGAACTATTCTAATCAAATTTGGAAACGAGTTTTGGCGACGCCGGTCACCGTAGGACTTCGGAAACCCGAAGAGTGAAGCTGCAAAGTGACTTGCTG
>JAUVSF010000057.1 GCA_030597245.1 Acidobacteriota bacterium | reverse complement strand
CCTGCCGGAGGACAGGCAGCCTAAGTCCGAAGCTCGAAAGTCGAAGCGCGAAACAACGGACAATAAATGGCAGGATTTTCGCTTTGCGCTCTTTGCGTGAAACATCTTAGCGGCTTGGCGTGAAACGAGATCATTTCACACAACACACCCTGCAACGCCGGCTATCAGCGCTTTTCGATGATCAGCCTCTGGGCCTGATTTGGCTGCAGGCGTACCGCAATGCCAACTCGTAACCGATTCCCGTTCGCTTTCACCTCAAGGTCATCGGTGAGATTCTTAATCACAAAAGCGTCGTCCGGACTGACTGTGAACCATTCGGGAAACTGATTGATCCTCGGCCAGTCTAAAGGTAAATGCAGAACCTCCTTGTGCCGCGGCCTGTCGAACACCAGCTTGCCCTCCCATGGCGCGCCCGATTCGACTACCAGGTGCAGTCTGTCCCCTTCTCTGACTGCACCCAATCGAAGATCTGCTCGCCAAGGCTCAGCGTGAACACCTTGCGTCTTCCATAGGCAATACATCAGCGTGGTCCGCGCAAAATTTCCGTCCCCATGCCACCCCTCGATGATCCCATCCGGTCTCTGAAGATCCCACATTTTCTGCATCTCGCTGTCAATCCATGCGGGTACACACGAAACCCTCTCACGCTCATACAGGTTCAATGCGCCTTCAATTGCGTCCGCGTAACCATCTGCACTGCCGTGTTCCCAATCGAAACCGACATAGTGCGTACAGATCGACTTGAGCGCATCTACCGCCGCGGTACGATAAGCCTCCGTTCCGTCAATCAGATACGCCGTATAGAACCCATTGTACGTGTACCCCCATGAGTCCGAGATTCCCGAATTCAAGACATCTCCGGACCGGGGATCCACGCTGTTGTAAAACAGCCCGTGTTCGTTTCTTCCTACTTCCAGTATGCGCCGCAGCATCTCGTGAAGAGGCTCTTCATACTCTGCCTTCTTGTCCGGCAGAGCTGAGGCCACCGTCGCGTAAAGCTCACAAAGACCCGAAACCACCTCACAGCCGTGGTCGCGCAGCCTCAACGTCTCAAGGTCCCGAGTCGGATGACTCTTTCCCAGGAGGTAGTAATCACCCAATCGAACGGCCCAATCGAGATACTTTTTTTCGCCTGTCATCCAGTAAACCCGAGAAAGAACTTGCAGCATTTCTCCATTGATTTCCGGATTCTCTGAAACAACCAGGCCAAAAGGAGTCTTCACGGACGCAAGAGACCAGATGTCGTCAAGCATTTCGAGCATTCGATCAGACCAGGGACTCTCCCCCAGCCACTCGGTTAACGGCAGTAAGCCATCCTTGATATATTCCGAGGCTCCGAAGATGATTTCTTCGACGATCGGCTCTGGCGTGGTAAACGCTTCCTTTGAAAACGAATAGGTATCAGGGAGACTTCCCAATCTGGAGGTAAGTCTTCTTTCCGTGTCCAGTACCTGCCTCAACTCTCCCCGAAAGAGAAGCGGGTCTGTGAACCAGGCGGTCAGCACCAGAAAAGGATAGTTGTCCGCAGCCGAGTCCTTGGCATTCCAAATATCTCGACTCTTTTCCAGATTTCGAGGAATCAACCCCGTTTTTGGGTCAGCATGGGCTAACCAGGCCTTTAAGTATCGGTGGCAACGCTGGAAGCCCTCCTGAGCGAGTAGGCCATTCTCGCCTGCCCGCAGAAACAGCTCCTCGCTGCCGGGAGCACTCGCTCGAGCGGAATTGCACCAGAGAGCCAGAAGGATGAAGAAAGTCAATCTGAAGCGCATAGATGAATCTTACGCCCTGCAGCCCGGTACTCTCAAGAGACGGCATTTACCTCGGAACATAGGCGCATTGCCTGTCACACCACTAAACCCCTGGCGAACTTGGCGTGCTTTGCGTGAAATATAACCTCTGCGTCTTTGCGTGAGACGAATTGACCTCATGCCAAGATCACCAAGACGCAAAGGATGCAGACTCCTTCGACAGAGAAAACTGCCATAATCTTCTCCTTGGTAATGGAGTCCTCCGAAAAGAACTATTCAATCTCCGTTGGCTCTCTTGTAGAGCGCTTCTGTCGCTCGGGAGACCTGGAACTGGACTTCTGGCAATCAACTCATCCCGTTGAGGGGATACGCGCTCATCAGAGAATTCAGCGGTCACGGCCGGAACAATACGAGAGCGAAGTAACTGTCAGCCACCAGATCCTGAGAGACGGCATAGCTGTGAAGGTCCAAGGGAGAATCGATGGCGTACACCGGTTGCCTGACAGAGTCATAATCGAGGAGATCAAGACAACCAGACGCGAATATACATCCTTTCAGGGCCTCGAGAATCCCCGTCACTGGGCCCAGGTTAAGCTGTACACCTACATTTACGCAGTCCTGCACGCTCCTCCCCTGGTCGAAACCCAACTAACCTACTTCCACCTCGCGTCCAAGGAGACCTTTGAGTCCCGAAGATACTTCGAGATGGGTGAACTGGAGGAGTTCTTCAATGATCTGATCGACCGGTTCCTGAATCAGGAGCGGGAAGCACAAAACTGGTGCCGCCTTCGCGACCAAACGATTGCGTCTCTCGATTTTCCTTTTCCGCGCTACCGCACAGGCCAGCGGCAAATGGCCATTGAGGTGTACCGAGCGATCCGCGACCAAGAGCACCTTCTGATCCAGGCACCTACAGGGATCGGGAAAACCCTCGCGGCGATCTTCCCGGCCCTTAAGGCCCTGGGCGAGGGTTCTACGGAGAAGATTCTGTATCTTGCAGCTCGAACCACCGGAAAATCGGTGGCCCAAAAGGCTCTAGAGCAGCTGAGGGGTGAAGGAGTTCGACTGCGGTCGATTGTCCTGACAGCCAAAGCCAAGATCTGCTTTAACCCTGAAAAAGGGTGCAATGCGGAAGAGTGCAGCTTTGCCAGGGGCTACTACGACCGCGTGGGAGAAGCGATCGAGGAGCTCCTCAAATTGGAATTATTGAACCGTGAGTGTATCGAGGATGCTGCAAAAAAGTACACCGTCTGTCCTTTTGAACTATCCCTGAATCTTACAATGGCAGTGGACTGTATCGTCTGCGACTACAACTACGCTTTCGATCCGCGTGCGATCCTTCGGAGCCTTCTTTACGACGAGGATTTCCGGCCGACTTTTATCGTTGACGAGGCCCACAATCTCGTAGACCGTGCCCGCGAGATGTTTTCGGCGGAACTCTCGAAACAGGAAGTGCTCTCCGTGCGCAGGGCAATTGGGAAGCGGCTCCCCGCGATTGCCAGACAACTCAGTAAGATCAACTCCTGGATGCTCAGACAGCGAAAGGTTTGCCAGGAGAAGAATGACTCCATCTCCTTCCCAGAAGCACCAGTAGATCTTTACCCCGCGCTCAAACACTTCCAGCGTAGTGTGGAACCCTGGATTTCACAAAAGGCGAACTCAAGGTTCCCCTTCCGCGACCTGCTGCTCGATTTCACTTTCAAGGTCCACCGATTTCTCCGAGTTGCTGACGGGTACAACCAATGCTACGCCACAATCCATGAACGCGTTGGAAAAGAGTTCCGCACCAAGCTTTTCTGCATGGACCCGTCGCAGCAACTGGCAGCAGCTCTGGGACGAGCATCTTCAGCCATCTTCTTTTCCGGGACCTTAACTCCTGCAAAGTACTTCAAGAGATTGTTTGGTTGCAGCGATGAAGCCAAGTCCTTGACCCTGCCGTCTCCTTTCCCTCAATCGAATCTCTGCGTGCTGGTGGGAGATCGAGTCGCCACTACGTTTCGGAAACGCACCGAAACCAAGCAGGCAGTTACACAAGCCTTGATCTCGCTGATAGCGCCACGGAAAGGCAACTACCTTCTATTCTTCCCTTCCTACAAGTACCTGAACATGGTCCTCGAGGTTTTCCACTCCACGTGCCCGGAGGTGGTCACACTCGTACAGACTCCCGAGATGACAGAGATCGAGCGTGAGATGTTTCTAGAGCAGTTCAAAGAACAGCAGACGGATACTGTCGTTGGATTCGCAGTCATGGGAGGCGCTTTCGGCGAAGCGATTGACCTTACCGGTGAGCGCCTGGCTGGGGCGGCTGTCGTCGGCGTCGGACTGCCCGCAATCTGCGCTGAGCGTGAGTTGATTCGCTCCTATTTCGATGTGCGTGAGGGGAAGGGCTTTGACTACGCGTACAGCTACCCAGGGATCATTCGGGTACTGCAGGCGGCCGGCCGGGTGATCCGCTCCGAAAAAGACAGGGGTGTTGTCTTCCTGATTGATGAGCGCTTTGCACGTCCACCTTACCGCTACTTGCTTCCTGCGGACTGGCACCCTGCGACCGTTAGAAGCAGTTTGCAGATCGAGGATTCGCTCACCAGATTCTGGGCCCCTCCTACGCCTTCGTCAAAGGGGCAGGAATGAGCGCAACGCTTGCGGATCTGCCGGTGCTGATTCTAGATTGCCAGGCTACCGGACCCAAACCGGGAAAGGGTCACCTCCTGGAGATTGGCTGGATGAGCACCAGAGCCTGTAAAGCGGCCGGCATCAGCTCGCTTCAGCCTCACAGTTTTGTGGTCTCACTCCCCACCGGTGCAGAGATTCCGAAGCAGGTATCCAGAGTCACGGGCATCGCTGAAGAGGATCTGGCTGAAGGAGTTTCCCCAATCGAGGCCTGGAATCAGGTCGTGACAGCGGCTGGCCGGATTATGGCCAAGCAGGATGATGTCACCTGTCCGACAATCATACATTTTGCGCGATACGAAGAACCTTACCTCCGACATCTCCACGAGCACGCTTCCAGTGGGACACGCTTTCCCTTAAATATCATCTGCAGCTGGGAGATCGTACGCAGGTTACTTCCTCAACTACCCAGGCGTGGGCTCAGAGCAGTCTCTGGATATCTGGGGCATTCTGTTCCTGAAAGAAGGCGAAGTGCACATCATGTGCTGGCAACAGCAATCATATGGAATGCCTGCGTTGAAATGCTCGAGAAGGAACACGGAATCGGTGATCTCAGCCAGTTGAGAGAATGGTTGGCTCGTCATGCAGTCTCTAAGGTAAGAGGGAAATACCCGATGGATCCGAGCCTTCGTCTCGCACTCCCGGACCGCCCAGGACTGTATCGAATGCTCCGTTCCAACGGCGACGTCCTTTACGTTGGGAAATCCTCCTCGCTTAGAAAGCGAGTTAACAGTTATTTCCAGAAGCAGACACGGCATGCAGAACACATCCTGGAAATGCTGACCCAGGCTCGCAGCATTGACATACGGACAACCGACTCCGCTCTGGAAGCGGCTCTGATTGAATCGGACGAGATCAAGGATCTTTCCCCTCCCTATAACGTGGCGTTGAGAGAAAGGGACAGGGTGATCGGCTTCTGCACTGCTGATCTGAAGCACTTCGATTCCAAACCGAGCCGATCCCATCGATTCGGGCCGGTTCCTTCACTTGACGCGTTCCGCCTTTTCCCCTGTCTCTGGGAGTCCAGAGCATCATCCACGAGCCCCCAACCAAATGACTTGCTCGACCCTGACATGCTGGGATTCCCAAAGGATCGTGGACCAGACGTCGCTTCGCTTGTTTCAGGGCTCGAAGCATTCAGAGTCAAGCACCGTCATCACTTCGAAACCAAGCCCACCATAGTGCGTATTGTGGCCGCTCTCGGTTTCGAGTTATGGAAGGTGCGTCAACTGGAGCGAGCCCAAAAGGAAGAAGAGTCCGCCGGCGCAACAGAGGTAACAGAGGTTGATCCAGGTTTCAGTGAAACAGCCGAACAAAGCACAGAGTGGAATCCTGAACGAGTAGTTTCTCTGCTCGAGTCTCTAACCTTACGAGCCGCCCACCTGCTCCGTCGGGCCAGGTGGTTCTCTCTTCTCTCCGAGTGTTCCCTAGCCTGGCAGATGGCTGCATCGTCTTCTACAAGGAAGAACTGCATCATCATCCGCTCTGGAAGGCTTGCCGAACGAAACACTCTGAGCTGGGATCAGCAACCACCTCCACCGCCCGGTCACCTTAAACGGATACTCGATCGACAACAGTGCTTCGATCTTGCAGCCTATGATCGCTTGAGCATCCTTACGGCCGAATTGAAGCGCCTTTCCGGAAGTGGCCGCAAAATCGAACTCAGGCTGGGCGAGAGAAGTATGCTGACAGAAACGGAACTGGGCAGGGTACTCGGTTGGCTGTAGGGGGGGGATATGAACGAACCCGTTATCGGTGATCGGTGAGCGGGGTAATCGGATGTTGGCAGGGATCTTGCTCCTGGCGGCTGACATCTTCTTGGTTGGACTTAGTGTCTTGGGGGTAAATGCCCCCGGTCCTTTTATTTCGGCAAAGAGTCGGCAATAATCACTGGCACGAGAAGACGGAGTTGTAGTTGAAAGGATGATTGATGGCCGACGCACCTCCCCCGGACATCCCTGACAGACCCATGAACATTGAGAAAAACGGATTGTCTCATCTCTGCAGATTCTTTCCCGGACTGGCGTTTGCTGCGTTTGTGGCGGTGCCTGTCATGCTGGTAGCCGGACTCACAACCTGGATTGCCCCTGTACTCATCTCTGCGTTCACTTTGCTGGCACTCTACATTGGCGGAAGCAGAAAATACTCTGCATTCGCCTTTACGGTCTGGGTAGCAGCTTTCGTCACAGCGTCGATGTTCTACCCCCTCGCTTTCAGGACCTGGTTCGGTCTTGAATTGAGAGTTCTGATTGTGCCATTGATCCAGATCATTATGTTCGGGATGGGTACACAGTTGACGGTGGGTGATTTCAGGCGCGTGGCGACAATGCCAAGAGCCGTGATCATTGGAATCGTACTGCAATTCTCGGTAATGCCGTTCGTCGGAAAGCTTCTGGCAATGATTTTCACGCGAGACCCGGAAGCCGCAGCAGGCATGGTCCTGATCGGCTCGTGTCCCGGTGGCGTTGCTTCAAATGTGATGGCCTATCTTGCCAACGGGAACGTAGCACTTTCGGTCACGATGACAGCATGTTCGACTCTGGTCGCCCCAATCATGACGCCTGCTATGACGAGCCTACTCGCTGGGACCTACGTCGAGGTCAAATTTGTGGCCATGATGATCGCCATCATCAAGATGATCATCGTCCCCATCGTCGCCGGGCTGGTAGTGAACATGATCCTGACCCGACTGGGAAAGGCCCACGCGAGCATGGCCGCGCTTTCCGATTTCATCATGAAAAGCCTCCCCTACGTTTCGATGTTCTCCATCTGTTACATAATTGCGATTATCACCTCTCTGTCTCGAGATGCCCTCCTCATGGGAGGATTCGTGGTGGCAATCATGGCTGGAGTTATCCTTCACAATTTCACCGGCTATGTTCTTGGCTACTGGGGTGCTCGGTTTCTGAAATTGAATGAGGTCGACTCGAGGACGGTGGCGATAGAAGTTGGCCTGCAAAATGGTGGAATGGCTTCGGGATTGGCCATCGAAGTGCTCAAGAGTGACCTGGCAGCGATACCACCAGCCATTTTCGGACCCTGGATGAATATGTCGGGAGCAATGTTGGCCTCGTACTGGTCGAGCAAACCTCCCAAAACAGAGGGCCAAAGGATAGAGGAGGGTAGTGATGTCCATTCATGAGATAGGTGCCGCGTTGGTGGGGACCGGCTTTATCGGTCCCGTTCATGTGGAAGCCCTCCGGCGCCCGGGCATACCGAAGCGAAGCTATACTGGAAAGTCACCGAACTGAACAATGGATACTAACTGAGGAGGATTAATATGCAGCTTGGGTTTGTGAGCGCAATCTTGCCGGATTTATCTTTCAAAGAAGTCCTTGACTTTGCCGAAACCGAAGGATTCGACTGTGTCGAAGTGATGTGCTGGCCGAAAGGGAAAGCAGAACGAAGGTATGCGGGAGTTACGCACATTGACGTCGCCGGACTCACTCAGGAAGGGGCACAAGGTCTGAAGGATTCAGCAGAGGAACGATGCATAGGAATAAGCGGGCTGGGATATTACCCGAATCCCCTGGCACCTGACCTCTCAGAAGCAGCCGTCTATGTGGACCATTTGAAACAGGTGATTCGAGCGGCCCGCCTTTTGGACGTGAACGTGGTGAATACGTTTATTGGTCGAGACTGGACGAAGTCGGTTGAAGATAATTGGCCACGATTTCGCGAGACTTGGAAAGACCTTATCCAATATGCCGAAGGCGAGGGGGTGCGAATCGGCATCGAGAACTGTCCAATGTTCTTTTCGAATGACGAATGGCCGGGCGGAAAGAACCTGGCCTACTGCCCGGAGATCTGGACTCGCATGTTCGACGAGATTCAAAGCCCCAATCTAGGACTCAATCTCGACCCATCTCACTTGGTCTGGCTCCACATTGACTACCTGCAAGCACTTCGGGATTTCTCGGATCGCTTATTCCACGTGCATGCCAAGGATGTAAGGATTGACCATCACCGGCTGAATCAGGTCGGAATCCTGGCTACACCGCTGCAATTCCATACTCCGAAGCTTCCCGGCCTGGGAGAGGTTGATTGGGGCAAGTTCTTCTCGGTTCTTGGAGACACGGGATATCGAGGCCCAGTATGTGTCGAGGTTGAAGACAGGGCCTACGAAGGCAGCCTGGCGGATAGAAAGGCTTCGCTCAGGCAGAGTCTGACCTTCTTGCGTCAGTTTATTCCAAGGAGGTCTTGATGAGCCGACTTTTTGCCAGCATCGATTTGGGCGGCACCAACATCAAGTGCGCGTTCGCTCGCGAGGATGGCGAAATCCTACTGTCACAGTCAACTCCGACCTGTTCCCACGAGGGACCCCAGCCGGTCCTCGACCGGATGGCTAACCTTGTGAAAGAAATGGAGGCTGCGAGCGGCGAAGAACCGGAAGGAGTGGGAATCGGAATTCCGGGGCTTGTCGACCTTCGAGCCGGTGTCACCAAGTTTTTCCCCAACTTCCCAACTCAATGGAGAGATGTCCCGGTGCGGGAGATTCTGGAGCCCGCCATCAACCACCCTGTTTACCTGCTGAACGATGTCAGAATGGCTACACTGGGTGAGTTGACCTTCGGCCACGGAAAAGGAGCCGCCCTGACAATGGTCTTTTTTGCCTTGGGCACCGGGATCGGCGGCGGAATTGCAATCGACGGCAAGCTTCGCCTGGGGCCGCTGGGTGCAGCGGGAGAGATAGGCCACCAGACGATTCTGCCCGGAGGTCCACTGTGCGGCTGTGGAAACCGTGGATGCCTGGAAACCCTGGCCAGCGGCCCGGCAATTACCGCTGCCGGAGTCAGGTTAATGCACAGTGGAATGGCTCCCCGGTTACATGAGATTACCGGGGGTGACGCCTCCAGGGTTAATCCAAAAACTGTCGCAGCGGCGGCTGAGCAGGGCGATGAGAAGGTCCGGGATGAGATTCTTCAAGCCGCCGAGTTCCTGGGCATTGGGGTCGCCAATATGGTGACGGCACTCCACCCGGATATCGTTGTTCTCGGAGGTGGCGTCGCACAAATGGGGGAACTTCTGTTTGACACCGTTCGCAGCACAATGCTCAAGCGTGTGGGAATGTTCCCGCCAGATGACGTTTTGATCAAACCCTCAATGCTTGGAGACGAGGCCGGAACTCTGGGAGGGATTGCATTGGCAATGAATAGAGGACTCACCAATGAATAAAGAGCATGCAGATATAGAGTATACCTACACTGATATTTCGAAGATGATTGACCATTCACTGCTCAAGCCGACTCTGGCTACCGACGACCTGGAGGCAGGCTGCAAACTGGCCCTTGACTACGATGTCGCAAGCGTCTGTATTCTCCCCTACTACCTCAAACGTTGTTCTGAGATCCTCCAGGGCAGTACCGTCAAGGCAAGTACCACGGTGGGTTTTCCTCATGGCGGCCATGTGACGTCCGTCAAAGTTGCGGAAGCCCAGCGTGCCTTGGACGATGGGGGTGAAGAACTCGATATGGTCGTCAACATAAGCAAGGTTTTGACCGGTGATTGGGATTATGTGCGATCCGAAATCGGGGACCTGGTGGATCTCACTCACGGTTACCAACAGAAAATCAAAGTCATCTTTGAGAACTGCTACCTGAACGACGAACAGAAGATCAGGCTTTGTGAGATCTGTGGCGAAGTTGACGCCGACTGGGTGAAAACCTCAACAGGATATGGCACGGGTGGGGCGACCCTGGAAGACCTTCAACTGATGCGAAAACACTCTCCTGAACACGTTCAGGTCAAAGCTGCGGGGGGAGTCCGAGACCTGGATGGACTCTTGGCCGTTCGAGCCATCGGGGTCACAAGAGTCGGGGCCAGTGCCACAATCGTGATCCTGGACGAGTGCAGGCGGCGCTTGAGCCTGTAAGTCAGGTGGGCCGGATTAACCACAAAATCACAAAAGCACTATTCAAGAAGGATCTGTTTGTGACTTCGTGTTTTTGTGGTTAACGCGGGTATAAAGAAGGGCCGACTCCCGAATCACTCTGGACGCCGGCCTTCAAATCAACAAAACTGTGGCTATTTCTGCGCCAGAATCCAATCGATCAGAGTTTTCAACTCAGCATCGCTGCAGCTTGATTTCTTCTTGTGCTTGGCACCGTTCAGTTCGGACTCACCCTTCAGGTAGGGAGCAAGAGTAGCAGCATCCATATCGATGCCAACCAGGTCAGGCCCCTTCATCTTCTCGGAAGTGGTCTTAGCCTTAATCTCAACCGTCGACACGGCATGGCAAAGGTTGCACTTCTGAGCCATGAAAATCTTCTGACCATCCGCTCCGCCAGAGGTTCCACTTCCCTCCTGCTGCACAACGGGTTTGGCAACCGGGGAGATCCAGACCAAGCTGATAACCAGTGCCACCACAACAAGTGTTCCAATTCCACTCAACACTTTCGTCATTTCGATAGCTCTCCTTGTATTCACCTTACGATTCCAAAAAATACTGTCTCTTTTCGAGACGCTGTTTCTCACCTGGAAGTTGCAGAACTACACGCCGCCCCGTTCCCTCCGGGAAACAAACCGAGCCCAGATCTTAATTGTTTTCGGCTTCGAATTAAAGTTCCGCGTCAATACGCAAGGCTCAGTTCACAGCACTTTCAAGCGGGGAGAGAGTCAGAAATCTTACGCAGACGGGAGATGGGACTGACAGTTCCCTGCCCGTGAATTCAAGTTGCCCAGTGTCGGCATCGATCTTGAAAACCACTAGATTATCCGAGTTCTGGTTAGCAGCAATCAGATATCTGCCGGTCGGGTCGATTCCGAAGTTCCGGGGCCAGGCTCCCCGAGTAGAGGCGTATTGAACGGGACTCAGCCGACCGGTTTCAGGATCAGCCTTGAAAACCGCGATGCTGTCGTGCCCGCGGTTCGAAGCATATACATACCTGCCCGAGGGGTGGACCAGGATCTCCGCAGCGTAACTTGTCTCTTCAAAGTCTTCGGGCAGCATTGAAACAGTCTGGGAAAGCTGCAAAGTGCCATCGGCCGGCTCGTAGCGGAACACAGATATTGCCGAAGTGAGTTCATCAGCGACATACAGGTAGCGCCCGTCAGGGCGGAAGGCCATATGCCTGGGACCCGAACCCGGGACAGAGTCAGCCCAGGGGACCTGATTTGGAGTCAATGAACCTGAGACCGCATCATATTTGTAGACGAGTATCCTGTCCAAGCCAAGGTCAGCCGCCAGGGCATACCGGTTCGCCGAGTCCAATTGAATCGAATGAGCGTGGGGAGAAGCCTGCCGCTTCGGGTCGATACTTGATCCCTCATGTTGAGCGAAGCCTGTAATCCTGCCGAGAAAGCCTTGTTCATCCAGAGATAAGACCGCCACGCTGCCACTGCCATAGTTGGCTACGAGCACATGCCTGCCGTCGTTTGCTACCGAAAGGTGGCACGGCCCCATACCCCCTGATGATTTCTGGTTCAATCGCTTAAGTCTGCCGGAAGTCTGGTCCACCGAAAAGCCCGTCACACCACCCGATTTCTGTCCCTCGAAATCCTCAATTTCATTGACCGTATAGAGGAACCTGCCCGTCGGATGGACGGCAACAAATGAAGGGTTCAGGAGTTCCGTCACCGTATCGACCTTAACGACGTTGCCCGTTTTCAAGTCCAGGCTGAAAATGTAGACACCTTCACCCTTGGGGGTGTAGGTACCAACATACATTGCCACTGAACCAATCTCGGCCTTTGATTTGGACTTTGAGGTATTGACGCTTTCGGACATTCGTCTGCCCCTTTCTGGTTCTCCAGTTCCAGCGCTTTCCGGACCTCCTATCACGAGGCCTGAAACAAATCCGAAACACAGGATCACCACTACAAAACACCGGATAACTAATTGCTTCTCCATATCATGTCAATGTAACGATAAATCTCCGAAAGCTGCAAGGGGCAGGTGGAACGACGAACGACGAACGGGGGGGAACACACCGCGTCCTCACTTCCCACGAGGTTGCATAACCAGGCAGGGAAGATAAGCTTGTCATGACGGCCTGGATGGCCATCCTCCGTCCCCGACACTCAGGCCGTTGGCTCAACATGCTTGGTTTGACTATGATGGGAGCATGACGGGAACAATGAAGGCGCTGGTCAAGAAACATGCTCGACCGGGTTTGTGGATGGACGAAGTTCCGATACCTGAAGTCGGGATCAACGACGTCCTTATCAAGATCCACAAAGCATCTATCTGTGGGACGGATGTCCATATCTGGAATTGGGACACGTGGGCCCAGAAGACCATTCCGGTACCGATGGTGATCGGACACGAATTCGTGGGCACGGTGATGGAGATGGGCAGCAACGTGACGGACTTGCGGGTCGGTGACGTGGTTTCCGGAGAGGGGCACATTGTCTGCGGACGCTGCCGAAACTGCCTCGCCGGACGGCGTCAGCTCTGCAATTCTACGAGTGGTGTCGGCGTAAATCGTGCCGGAGCTTTTGCCGAATACTTGTGCATTCCTGTAACCAATGTGTGGCCCGCAGACCCCCGAATCCCGATGGATATATTGAGTATCTTCGATCCTTTCGGAAACGCCACTCACTGTGCGTTAGTCTTCAAGGTGCTCGGTGAGGATGTCCTGATTACAGGCGCCGGCCCGATTGGCCTGATGGCTACAGCGATAGCAAAGCACGCCGGAGCTCGATACGTAGTCACCAGTGATCTAAATCCCTATCGTCTCGACCTGGCCACGAAGATGGGTGCCACCGTAGCCTTGGACATCAGAGAGAAGAGTATTGGGGAGGTTCAGAAAGAACTGGGCATGAAGGAGGGTTTTGACATCGGCCTGGAGATGTCCGGAAACGGAGATGCTTTCAGAGACATGCTGGCCAACATGTGCCACGGAGGGAGAATCGCATTACTCGGAATCCCGACGAAGGAACTCGCCATCGACTGGAACACAGTCATCTTCAATATGCTGACTGTCCGGGGGATCTACGGAAGGGAGATGTATGAAACCTGGTACTTGATGCAGTCGATGATCCAGACCGGTCTTGATATCACTCCGGTAATTACGCATAAGTTCCATTTCACCGAATTCGAGCAGGGCTTCGAGGTCATGCGTTCCGGAAACTCCGGAAAGGTGATCCTGGACTGGGTGAAGTGAGGAAGATCTACCACCAAGTCACCAAGGACACCAAGGAAATCCGTGGTCGGCTTACTACTTACTACTTACTACTTACTACTTACTACTTATTCTTACCGACTACCCTTCCCCGACTGACTGTACAAGGTCACGAGGCGCGCCACCATGATAGCGAGATAAAACACCCCCATCATGGCTTCGATTGCAGCAAGTGATCGAACTTGCGGGGTCACCGGAGTGATCTCTCCATATCCAAGCGTCGTAAGAGTAACGAAACTGTAATAGAGGAGTTCTGCGGTAGGCCGGCTCTCCGAACCCCAGATGGCGATTCCCGAGAAAGATCCGGGATTCATGAACTCGATTACCCCATAGATCATTGCGAACCCTAACCCGATCAGGAAATAGACTGCAACCGCTGCAAACAGTCTGTCGGGACTGACTTCTCCGGGCGCTAAAACGTATCTAATGATCGTGATCCCCACATAGCCGACGAACACCAGGTAGGCAATCAAGATGATAACCACCATGGCAGGACTAGGGATGAAGTACGCCACCCAGTCCAGTATCAAGGTCGGAATTCCGAGGGCCAAGCCGATCCGGAAGTGCCTCCGGTTATCGCTGACCGTTCGAATCCCGGTGAGGAGAATTCCCATGAAAAGGACGACCTGAAAAGATTCCGAGTCAAAAAAGGGAAGGATCCTGCCGAACCAACCTATGTACGGCACCAGCAGATAGTAGCCAACCAAAGAAGCGAGGAAAAGGCCACTCTTGTGGCTCGCCCCGACCTTTGAAAACAAGACCCGGCTTTTGGAATCGCCGGCCTGCCCTTGACTCATCTCATTACTCCACAACGAAATCGGTTGCACCCAAAACCATGTCTGCCAAAAGCTTCCAGTCAAGCTCTCTCACGGTTGCCTTCTCCCCAGCGTTGATTCGCCCGCCTGCCAGAAAGAAAGTGTTATTCAGCGGATACTAACTCCCGTCAACGGGTGGGTCAAGAAGAAGAGGATCGAATCACACCAGGGTCGCTTGGTGCTCTTGGTGACTTGGTGGTAAACCTATGATTCCTCCTCGGACACCGACTTTTCCTCTTCGTTATCGTTCCCTGCAGGTAGATTGGCCACTTCGCGCCCCGACCCCAGAAGTACAGCCACCCAATGGGTTTCGCTATTGGATTCCAGGGCAATCTTCAGAGTCATGGTCAAGGGTACGGAAAGGAGCATCCCGACAGGCCCAAAGACCCACTGCCAAACTAACAGAGACACAAAGACCACCAAGGTCGAAAGCCCAAGGCCCTGCCCCATCACGCGCGGCTCGACGACGTTGCCAAGCACTCCATTGATGGCGGCGTATCCAGCCAAAACCAGCAGAGCACTACCCGGGCCCAGTTGCACAAGAGCCAGAAAGGCGGGAGGAACCGCCGCAATGATCGAACCTATGTTGGGAACGTAGTTCAAGAGGAAAGCTAATAGCCCCCAAAGAACAGCGAAATCAACTCCCAGAATCGCGAGCCAGATACCTGCCACCACACCCGTTGCAACGCTCACCAGGGTCTTGATCGCCAAATATCGGTTGACATTCCTGGCGATAATGTCGAGTTTTGCAAAGGAGAGGTCGGGCCGCGCCACGATCGCTCTCAGCTTGACCGGGAATGTCGATGCCTCCAGGAGCATAAAGATGACCGTGAGAAGAATGACGAAGGTGCTGGTAACAAGTGTCCCGAAGCTGGATAGCACAGTCGCAGCCAGTTGCATGACCGGGCCGAGTGAAAACGCAGGACCGAGCAGCTCCCTGGGCAAGGTGATCCCAAAGCTCGCCAGCCAGGACCGAAACTCGAGAACCTGTAACTCCAACCCCTGGCGATAGGTAGGCAGCGCCCAATAGAACTCATTGAAGGAACTTCCAACCAGCACTCCGACCAGCAAGAAAACGCCCAGCAGAACGATCACCACCACCAAAACCGCTAATCCAGAGGGCAACCCCTTACCTTTAAGCCAAAAGAGGACCGGGGCACAGATCAAGGCCAGAAAGCCGGAGACCAGGATTGGAAGTACCAGAGAAGCTGAAGCTTTCAAGCCGGCAACAATCACCACCAATCCAGCTGCTGTCAAGATGCCCCGGCTCACCGGCGAGAGCCCGTTCTGCCGCATGGCATTTTCCACACTCATCTTCATCTTCCTTTCTTGGAGTACTTCATCAGTATCGAGGCAAAAATCTCAGAGTACCCTGACAAATAGAGATTTCTCGGCTTACTGGGGAAAGTCTTCTTTCCACTTGTGCCGTT
>JAUVSF010000260.1 GCA_030597245.1 Acidobacteriota bacterium | reverse complement strand
GCTCATGGGGAACAGTGTTCTCTGGAAGCCTGCGTCTTCTGCTGTTTTCTCTGCCTACTACCTCATGAAGCTCTTTCAGGAAGCAGGCGTCCCTGACGGCGTCATCAATTTCGTTCCCGGTCCGGGCTCGAAGGTTGGCCCGACCGTCATGGAAAGTCCCCGTCTCGCTGGAGTCCATTTCACAGGCTCCACTGAAGTCTTTCAGGATATGTGGCTGACCGTGGGTCGGAACATTAAGAAGTACCACTGTTATCCCCGCATAGTGGGTGAGACAGGAGGCAAAGACTACGTCGTGGTTCACGAATCGTTCGGTATTGACGAGACTGTCACTGCACTGGTTCGGGGTGCTTTTGAATACCAGGGACAAAAGTGTTCGGCTGCATCACGGGCCTATGTCCCTGACACGATCTGGCCAGAGTTAAAGAAAAGATATGTCGAAACTGTCCAGACCATCCAAATGGGAGAGACCGAGGACTTCAGAAACTTCATGGGCGCCGTAATCGACAAGGCAGCGTTTGACAGCATCACGACCTACATCGACTACAGTGCAGCCAGCGACGATGCGGAGATCATTACCGGAGGCGGGTATGACGATTCTGAAGGCTACTTCATTGAGCCAACGACGATCGTAACCTCTGATCCGCATTTCAAAACCATGGAAGAGGAGATTTTCGGCCCAGTTTTGACGATTTACGTTTATGACGCTGCAGAGTTTGAGGAGACCCTCCATCTGTGTGACAAGACCAGCCCCTATGCACTGACCGGTGCCATTCTCGCCTACGACCGAGAAGCAGTTCTGAAAGCGCGGGAGATACTGACCCATAACGCCGGCAATTTCTATATCAACGACAAACCAACGGGGGCAGTGGTCGGACAGCAACCCTTCGGCGGTGGCCGGGCTTCCGGGACAAACGACAAAGCAGGTTCGCCCCTGAACCTTCTCCGGTGGGTCAGTGCACGAACCGTCAAAGAGAATTTCCTTCCACCTACCGACTATCGCTATCCATTCATGGATGAGCAGTGAAGAACAGCCGGACGCCGGATGCCAAGTGATCGGTAATCAGTAATCAGTAATCGGTTAACGGTAATCGGTTAACTGGGGTGTCCACAGGCAGAACGCCTCTGCTCCGCTCCACATTTGACATTTGGCACTTGTCATTTGACATTCCCCAGTGTCCTTGATGGTTAGATTTATCCGGGCCAGGTTCCCAAAGCGGAGTCCTCTTGAGGCGGCCAAGGAGGGGCAGGAGCATCCGGAAGAATGGAGACACTCACCCTTTCAGGTCCAACTGACATATGAGTACTAGGCTGATTATGGGGACCACAGCCGAAAGCCCTAATACATTCACCTGTTAGTCTTCGCGCACGCAGATGAAGTGATGGATTTCTAGAGAAAGAATTCTGATGTTTGATGAACGTGTTTGGCGCTGACTGGTGTTGAAGACATAATGGTGCGAGAGAGGCGACTCGAACCCCCACGGGCTTTCACCCACCAGATCCTAAATCTGAAGAACCTTCATCTGAAATCCCACGAAAACCTACGAAAACACTAAGCAATTCCCCGGTTTTCGCCGCTAGTCCATATCGGTTTCTACCGATATCCCACAGCTTTCAAACTGGACGATTACTGGACGACAGGTTCAGCACGTTTCTCGCCCTCCGAGTCCAAATCGCCAGCTATCTTGTTCCTTATTTCAACAAAAGCAGAAAAGGAGAGAAGACGATGAAAACAGAATCTACAGAAATCGCAATCTTAGGAAAGCCGCCTGCAGTACTCATGATCAACTCCACCTCCCTGTGCAGCTTGATTTCGATGATAAAAGGCAGGCTAGTAAGAGGCAAGCAGAAAGAGTCGTGGCTCGCAGTAAAAGGCCTGTGGTACAGCCTCTTGGACCCCTTAGGTGTCCGGCACAGATTAGAGTCCCGTGTGGATAAGGGTTTTGAAAAACATAGGGAAGGATTATTATTCGCTTCAGGAGACCAACGCAGAACAGTATGGCATAGACCTCGGTTTGGATTTCACTACTCCCGGATCGATTTCGCCAGTACCCAGAGGCATGAAGTTGGTGCCAGAGAGGAAAACTATGAAGACCACACTCCCGTTCCTTCTGCTCCTGTCCGTCGCGCAGGCGCAGAATCTCACTTCCAACATCCCTTACGCGGATCCCGCCCATGAGCGCCAGGTCCTCGACGTTTACGCGCCCGACGACGCAGAGAACCTCCCCGTCATCTTCTGGATTCATGGCGGCGGCTGGCAGGTGGGAGACAAGACCGACATTCAAATCAAGCCGCGCGTGTTTGCCGAACGCGGCTTTGTCTTTGTCTCGACAAACTACCGTCTCCTGCCCCACGTGGAAATGGGCGTCCTGATTCGAGACGTTGCCAAGTCCCTGGGCTGGGTGCACAAAAACATTGCCGGTTATGGAGGTGATCCAAGGCGGATTCTTGTCATGGGACACTCCGCTGGCGCGCAGCTCGCGGCCCTGCTGTGTATCGACGATCGATATTTGAAAGCGGAAGGCGTCCCATTTGACGTCCTCAAGGGATGTATGCCGGTGGATGGAGACACCTACGACGTACCGGCCATCATCATCACTGTGGAGATCCGCCAGACAGTCCACGGTCTGCCACTCCCGGAATTTGGACACCGCGTCAAGTTTGGCAACGATCCCGAGAAACACCTTGAGTTCTCGGCCATCACGCATGTGGCGAAGGACAAGGGCAGCCCGCCATTCCTGATTCTCCATGTCGCCGGGCACCCCGACGTCACCGCACAGGCGCTACGCCTGGGCGCTGTGCTCAAGAAAGCTGGAGTTCCCGCCAAAGTGTTTGGCGCAAGGGAAACCACCCACAACCAGCTCAACGCGAACCTCGGCCTGCCAGACGACCCGGCCACAAAAGAACTGTTCAAGTTCCTTGGACCATTGATGGGAGCAACGCGCTAAGTCAAGAACCCATTCCCGTAACTAACGTACAGGGTTGACAGGCTCAGCCAATCGAGATGCTAGACGACGGGTCAGTCAGGTCGGTTTCGAAGGGAAACCTCGCGGCAGGGCTGGCCTGCGGCCAGAAACCCCTAAGCTCCAAAACTCAAATTTCAGGACCTGACGACTGCTGAATTCCGGATGATAGTGCTGAAGATTTTCACCAGTTCAGAGTTCTCTTGCACCAATCGAGTTCGATTTGCACGGAATGAGCGGGCGTTTCTTGGCGCTTGAGATTTGATGCCTGGGATTTGGAGCCGAAGGCGAATGGCGCGCCCGGCAGGATTCGAACCTGCGACCTACGGATTAGAAGTGCGACTAAGTTTAAGCCGAATTATTAGGAAACGTTAGGAAACACAACCACTTATCCGGGTTTTTCGCCGAGTACAATACCGAATCATTAGGGGTTATTAGGAAAAGCAGTGGGCGACAAATGGGAGACATCCTGAAACAGGAATCGCCCCGTGACATATATCGTCCGGGCCTTCGAAGTTGTTTTCCTTGCAGGCGAAGGCGGCGGTACCTGTGTCAGTTACTGTTTGTTATCTCCCAACCAGGAAGAAGTCAGACAGCCACGGTGCAGGGGGAGAAGTTCACTTCGCAAGAAGGAATCTCATCAAACAGGCAAATACGATCACCCATTCTGTAGTGTGAGATTCAGTCTTGGGAGTCGGAAACCCGTGCAACTGGCTCGATCTCCGAAAATGGGTATATGCGTAGGGGAGATCGATGCATTCCCGATTCCTCCCGCTCAGAAAACTGTTCGTCTGCGGCTGCAGCGGGAGTTTCATTCTCCCGGTCACCGGGTATCCCTACGGTGGCGGCCAGTGTGAAGAAGAACAAAGTCCACCCCAGGACCAGGATCGATTCCTTGAAGAGCCCCCTCCACATTGATAACCTCGGAATCTGAATCGGTGGTTATGGCTCCGGCAAAAAGTCTTCCATCACCCACACTTCGGCCTTGGTCTGCCCGGCCGTAAAGACAATCTGCCTCCCGTCAGGGTGGAGCTGAACTTGGCGCAGACGATCCTCGGTTAGGCTCAGTGTACTGGGTTCTCCACCTTCGGCGGAGATGCGCATCAGCTGAAACTCGGTCTCCTGGACAAGGTCGGAGGGATTTTTCGCCACTGGCATAGTGAAAAGAATTGCCTTATCGTCCGGTGTCCACTCGAATCGCATGTGCCCAGGTAGAGCAGCTTTCTGGAACTGATAAAGCTCGCGGGGTTCGCCCCCTTCAGCCGGTATTACACGAATCGCAGACGGTTCTCCCGTGTTCGGATTCGCCCAGTAAAAGGCGAGATACTGCCCATCCCGAGAGAGCCCAAGATGGGAGAGGTAGGCCGGTAATTTCGTGCGATAGAGTTCCTTCTCCCGACCGCTTTGAAGATCTCTTACCATGATGCTGTCGATCTTCTCACCACGGTTTCGCAGTCGATAGAAAATGGCTTTTCCGTCGAGCGACCAGTCCGGCCAACCCACAGAAACATCGTCTTCGCACTCAAAAATGGACGTGGTGTGCCCGGTCTTTCGGTCGATCTGGAAAACCCCCCGTTTGCCTGCTCTATCCTTGCCCCGGACCAGAAGAAGATTTCCGTCAGGAGACCAACGTGGTTCCAGAAAGCTCATCAGGTTCGTAGAGATTTCCCGTTCTTCGCGGGTGGCCACGGAACGAATTACGATCCTGTCGCCAAACGCCTCACCGGGCACTGAACTTCGCCTGGAAACGTAGGACAGATATTCTCCACCAGCTGACCAATCGGGCGAGAAGCTGGAGCCTACGAGTCGGCGACTGACTCTCGTCGGTGCCTCTAGGACTTCGCCCGACGCCAAATCCACTGCGCCCAGGAAAACATCATGCATTCCTGTCTGAAGGCTATAGTACAAGGCACCTTCGCGAGTGAAACCCATCGGCCACACAGGACCGATATCGGGCTTGAGCAACTCCGGAGATCCCTGTGATTCTCCATCAGCAAGCTCCAGCGTCCACAGACCCATGGTTCCAGTGCGGTCACTAACAAAAACCACTCGCCTCCCGTCAGGCGTCCAGATTGGGTAAAGGTCATTGGACGGATCTTGGACCAGCGTGATTTCGCGTTCAGTCTCAGTCGAGAATAAGTGGATATCTCGATCCGGCTCCTCCCGCCGCCCTGGGAAATCGTAGACAATGTACCGATCATCTGGAGAGAGACTGACCTTTCGAGGGGAACGCAAGCCCAGCGTCTTCAAGATTCGAAGCGAACCATCCTCTACCGAGATAAACCCAATGTGGGAGGTTCCATCCTCCCGCCAAAGAACCACCAGGATCTCTTTGCCGTCCGAGGACCAGTCGGCTGGCAAAATGAATCCCGGCCGCTCGATCTGATACAAGACTCGCTGTCCCGCTCCCTCGAATCCAATGACGCGTAAGTCATAGCCCGAACTCCCATTCCACCAACTGTAGGCGATCCAATTGCCGTCAGGCGAGAAGATCGAAAACAGTGCATTCTCCGCAGAGTCACTCCAAGTTCCTTTGTTCGTAAGGCGCCGCTTCTCCTCACTGCTAAGTTCGCGAAGAGCTAGATCACCGGTTTCCCAATCCACATAAGACAGGTAGCGACCATCCGGCGAAGGGGCTCCCAAGGTATCTACCCCTGGGCCTGCCCAGACCTGGCGCATCTTCATCCTATTGGCAGCTTCCGCTAGGGAGTTCGGGGAATTCAGTATCGGCCCGTGCTTGATGAGCCACGCTGCAAACAGTATGCACACTACCCCAAAGAGAACGGACAGACTGCGTTGCTTTGAAGACTTTTTCGCCAGTGAAGCTTCCAATCCGGGTCGCATACGCCACAAGTCCATCTCACTCGGGTAGGCGTATACGCTACTGCCTTTACTCCCCCGATGGCGATGCACGGGTAGCCCGGCAACCTTCTCCCAGCGGCGCGCTGTGCGTTCATCTCGCTCTAGATATGCTGCGATTTCCTTCCATGATTGCAACGGTTTCTCAGAAGACTTAGCTGCCGTTCTTGCGGGTTCGACCTGACCTGATTCCCGTTTCTGCGTCATCGTGGCTCCCTTCTTCCGCAAGCGTAGATCCATTTCAACGTAAAGCGCAACGGACAAAGGCGGGCAACGGTCCGAATGTCCGCTTTTGCCCGCCCAAATGGGAATCGATTCATACTTATCTTTGCAGATTCTCAACTGTTGGAAGCTTCAGAAGACCGTCTACCCGCAGTTGCATCCGGCAAGGGTCCCCGGCGGATAAACATCACTTAAGGTGCCGACGCTCTGGATTACTAGATCCAGATCACTACATAGATTGTCCTGGCTTTCGAAGGGATTTTCCTTGCACGCGAAAGGTGGCACACCTACACCCTATCTCAAGGGCAAGAAGAGGCTGGAAGGAACAGGCACGAGTGTAAGGGCGAAACAGCCTAGTTTCCCTCGCGCGGCTTCATCCTACGCCAGACTTCTTCCAGTTTGAGCTTTCGGTTCGGCATCTCTCCCCACATCCGCCATGTATCGCCTTTGAACTCTGAATTGAACTTGTAGGTCTGATCCGTCACATCTTTGATCGACGACACTTCGCAGATTTCAGTGTAGACGTTGCCCTCCAAGGTGTACCGCCCGACATGACCGAAACTCCGGTTGGGATCTCTTCCAACAATGCTGCAGTGCGTCTTATTGAAGATCTTCAGTGCTTTCCGATCCGCTTGAGTGTAGGTAACCTTGTCTCTTCCCTCGACCTGGAAAGTTCCTGACACAAAATTCCGAGCCCCGATTAAAGGATTATCCCCGCCAAAACAGGACCCGATGAGGATTACAGACAGAGTGAGCAAAAGGAATACTTGTTTCATGGAGCTACCCTCCTCCCCTGGTTATAGGGTGTGGCACTACTCAGATCTCCAGCTTTAGAACTCTGATCCTCGGCAGCCTCGGCACTGGGAGCGGTGGGCGGCGTACTCGTGGATATGCCCACCGTTGCACAGAGCAGAAGCAAGCACACCGTACCACCAAGAATCATCATTGATTCT
>JAUVSF010000027.1 GCA_030597245.1 Acidobacteriota bacterium | reverse complement strand
AGGATCGTGCCGGCGTTCAATACGAACGGACCTGGGATCGCTGCCTACCCAGTCTGGTTGCTTTCGACACGGACGAGGAAGCGGAACAGTTCATACAGAAACATGGAGGCACCCTCAAAGTCTACGCTGAGCTAACGATAGAAGACGCGGAGGCGCGCTGATGAAGCAAGAACATCATTCGACCAACGGGATCGAGTGGACTTGCCCGTTGCATAAGGCAAGGCTCGGAAACTCAGCCCGGATAATGCTAACCACTAAGTCACCAAATCACGAAGAATTCTTAGTGCTTTTGTGATCTGGTGGTTAATCTCGCCAAGCCGCAAGCCCCAGGTCTGAAGCCTCTTTGGGGTCTCGGGGTCTCGAGGTCTTGGGGTCTCGGAAATCGGCAATTCTGTCGTCCCGATAACCGATCCCCGATTCCCGATAACCGAAACCCATCTCACATGAATTCTTCCATCAACTGATCCAGAACTTCGGGACCCGGGCGAAGCTGTTTCTCGTCCAGCAAGGCCAGCGGATCATCTACGAGGTTAAGTCTGTCGATGAAGCTCGAAGCACTTGGATCGATATAGATCAGGCCGGTCAGGAATTCATGCGCCTCACGAGTTTCCCGTAGCATCTTGAAGGCGTGCGCGTTGTTGGTCGGATCGTAGTCCTTCTCAACCTTTCTCAGCTGGATCACCGATCCATCGTGGAGTTCCACCTGCTGCATCTCGCCCTCTGCATAGTCGATCTCGGGAAGCTGCTCAAAATGAGGAATGAAGTCGATCTGATGAAGCAGTTCTTCATGTTCCTTTCCCCAGCTGTAGCTTCTGGAGGATTCGTCATGGTCATTAAAGGTGACACACGGACTGAGTATGTCGATCACGGCCGTCCCGTTGTGACTTAGTGCCCCTTTCAATAGCGGCACCACCTGGCGCGGATCGGCGGCAAAGGAACGAGCCACGTAACTGCATCCCATTTCAATCGCGAGCTTGCAGATATCAATCGCTGGAAGATCATTCACGGCCCCGCCTCGCAACCGAGCGCCCATCTCCGATGTGGCGGAGAATTGACCTTTTGTCAGGCCGTAGACTCCATTGTTCTCGAGAACGTAGACCATCGGAATATTCCGTCTCAGCATATGGCAGAACTGTCCAAGCCCAATTGAAGCAGTATCTCCATCGCCACTGACTCCAAGGCATATAAGATTTCTGTTCGCGACCACCGCTCCCGTCGCAACGGAGGGCATCCGTCCATGAACGCTGTTGAAACCATGGGATCTGCCCAGGAAATAGGCCGGAGTCTTACTCGAGCAACCAATCCCGCTCATCTTGGCGACTCGGTAGGGATTGACCCCCATCTCAAAGAATGTCCTCGAAATCTGGCTGGAGATGGCATCATGGCCGCATCCGGCGCACAGTGTCGATCTTGCGCCCTTGTAATCGGCCATTGCCAGACCCAGCTGATTGACATTTCCAGATGACTTGACAGTGCTGGACATATTTACTCCTTCTCGAGCCCTTCGGCATCGGCGATTTGATCGGTTACGAATCGGGCATCAATGGGAAGTCCGTCATAGTGGAGAATCTTCAGGATCCTTCCAGCATTTTCAGGGATCTCCATCCTGATCAAGCCTGCCAGCTGTCCATCCCGATTCTGTTCGACTACGTAAACACGGTCGTAACGCTCCACAAACTCTTTGACATGCCCAGTTAACGGAAGTGCCCGAACCCTCAGATATCCCAACTCAGTAGCGTACTCGCGTTTAAGCTGTAGCAGAGACTCTTCGATTGCCCAGTGGGTAGATCCAAAAGCAATCACGCCGATTTCAGCCCCCTGAGGAAGCTCAACAACAGGTTGAGGGATGCGAGTCTTGGCAGTTTCATGTTTTCTTGACAGACGGTCCATCAACCGGGTGTAGGCCTCAGGACTTTCAGTGTAAGCTGCGCTTTCATCATGGCCACTGCCGCGGGTGAAGTAGGCGGCCAACGGATGTTCGGTGCCGGGCAAGGTCCGGCAAGGGATCCCGTCCCCTTCGATGTCTTTGTATCGGGCGAACTCCCCGATCCGCTCCAGTTCTTCCTTGTCCAAAACCTTTCCTCGATTCAGCTTTCCCTGTGGATATTCGAAGGGATCTGCCATCCAATTGTTCATTCCCAGATCGAGATCGCTCGCAACGAAGACAGGCTGCTGGAACTCCTCGGCCAGGTCGAATGCCTGCCAGGCCATGTCAAAGCATTCGGTCATATTGGCCGGCAATAGCACCAGGTGACGGGTGTCCCCATGGGAAAGAAAATAGAGCGAAAAGATATCGCCTTGCGAAGTCCGGGTTGGCAGCCCTGTACTCGGCCCAACCCTCTGCACATCGAAGATGACACACGGTATCTCAGCGAAATACCCAAAGCCGGCGAACTCGGCCATCAAGGAAATCCCCGGACCCGACGTGGTGGTCATGGCACGGGCACCGGCCCAACCAGCGCCCAAAGTCATCCCGATGGCGGCTAGCTCGTCTTCCGCCTGAACGACCGCGTAGGTGGCTTTCCCCGTCTCCGGATCAATTCTGAATCGGTTCAAATAGGAGGCCAGCGTCTCGGCCATGCTGCTGGACGGAGTAATCGGGTACCAGGTCAGGACCGATACGCCGGCGAACAAGCATCCCATGGCGGAAGCTGAATTGCCGTCGATGATTATCTTCCCCTTCGTCTTGTCCATTTGTCGTAAGCGGAAGCGGCTGTCTCTCTGGAAATTCTCGGCAACGTATTCGGAGCCCAATTCAGCTGCCCGGACGTTCAACTGAACTGCTTTCGGTTTCTTCTTGAACCAGTCCTCGATCCCTCGCCGGACCTGGGCCATCGGAATACCCAGTACTTCAGCGAGGCTTCCCACATAGACCATATTGGTTACCAGCTTGCGCAGGCGGGAGTCTTCGACAATTTCCCGGGCCAACGCGGAGAAAGGAATCGGGAAGTAGATCAGATCATCGCGGAATTGTGATGCCTTGAGTTTCTCTTCGTAGAGCACAATGCCACCGGGTTCCACAGACTCTACGTCCTGGCGAACCGTTTGACGGTTCATGGCAACCAGAATGTCGATCTCCTTCTTGCGACCGATGAACCCTTTAGCGGATGCTCGAATAGTAAACCAGGTGGGCAGTCCTGCGATGTTGGAGGGAAAAAGGTTCTTACCGCTTACCGGAACTCCCATATGAAAAATGGCGCGCATAAGAACATTGTTCGCCGACTGGCTCCCCGAGCCATTGACTGTAGCCACCTGAATACTGAATTCGTTTACAATCTCGCCGACCTCGCTGCCATCAGCAGTGGGAGCCGGCGTCTGTTCTTTCACAATGCTCAACGCATTCCTCCGTTACCGTTTCCTCCGAACGGATTGTCCCAGGCACCTGGGGCATCAGCAAACTGCATCCCCATAAGGTACAGCTAACCGGACCTAATGAAGAAAATCCCAGAGTCTGTTTAGATACCCTGAGACGTTCAACTAAGATTTTCCTTATTGTCAATTTGGAAAAGATTATATACCTAACGGGCGATTCTAAAAGGTCTGTCGAGTCAAACCTGCTGATGGCCCTGCCGGCCATCCCCAGCGGCCGGGCTATCTCCACACTGCCCTTCCCCGAGCAACCAGTCGCCGTTCTTTGGTCGGCCGGTTACCGGCCGCAAGAACAAATTAACACCCGACTGGAGGAGTGATTTCTCTATTCGAAAGGGTTGATGATCTTGAGGAAACCGAACTTCAGAAAGTCAGTATCGTTGGTGACAATCTCTTTCACACCGTGCTCGAGGAGCAGAGCCGCAATATGAGCATCCGGAACCAGGTTACCTCGAACCACAACGCTCTTTGTCACCTCTCTATACGCCTCCCAAAACCGAGGGCCCTCCGAGAGGACTCTGGAGTGAGGAACTCGGAGGAGAGAATCGATATTCCCATTGGATTCGGCCGGTGTCAGTGGTGACGCGAAGATGGTAGGGTGTGTTGAAATGCGGAGATATCCCATGAGGGCCGGCCAAGGCAAATAGAACACTTCCTTCTTTGTTACGCAATCAGCGACTAATCGAGTGGCTGTCTCCCAATTGGCACTTCCTCGATCCGATGCATACAGCAAAACATTCGCATCAAGAGCAAAACTCACCGGTCGAACTCCCCGTCAAGAACGCGATAGAGCACATCTTTATCATTCAGTTGGATTCGGGCTCTGAGCGGGCGGGCTGTCCACTCGAATTTCGAATCTTGACGCCTTTGACTATTCCGGTTTGTGATTGCCCAAGCCAGCAGGTCTGATATTACCCGCCCCAAGGACTTCCCTTCTTGATCCCTGACGCGTTTGACTTCTTCCAAGATCGGATCATCTATATCGACGGTTGTTCTGCTCATGATGTTGTGATGATAGAATTTAACACATCAGATGTCAAGATGATGACCTCGAAGAGCTAGCGCGATCACAACGACCCTCTTCTGCCGACGGCCGCAACGAAATCCTGAACGACACGGATCACCTACGGAATATCGGCGGGACAGCGACTTACTCCGCCGCCGCCACGGGCGCGTTTGGATTGAACATATCTGCGGCGACCATCCAGGTGCCGTCCGCCTGCTTTCTCCAAACCGTCATGTACTTGCCCTCAACCTCCACCGGATTTCCATCGGGTCCGTCCACCTTCATGAGATAGCTTCCGATCGTGAAACCCAGGTCGGCTCGGCTCGAGACTTCCGCCGTTGAAGGTGCCCAGGTGACGTCAAATCCGGGAAGAGATTCCAATTGTTCCCAGACGCTGCCGGCAGCTTCTTTCCCGGTCACGAGCGGCATTTCGGGCGGAAGAAAGCGCACGTCATCCTCCAACTGCTCCATGAAAGCGACCGTCGGATTGTCTGAAGCGGCATAGGCTTCGGCAAATTTTCGATCGGCTTCGAGCAGGGCACTCTGCTCAGCCTTAAGGTCAATAGGCTCCTCGGCGACAGGAGCGGGAGCGCATGCCATGGCCAGTGCAAAGATCACTGGCGTAAACGAGAATACAACTTTCATGATTCCTCCTTGGAAGTTGGGGATGTTGCGATGCATTCTTGACGAAACGACGCCGAGAGTCAAGAGGGCCGCGTCGTGTAAGAAGGCTTGGATTTCACGCAAAGGCGCAAAGCCGCGAAGTAAGAACGAGAAGCGGGATTGCCAATCACCGATGACCTGCTAACCGATTACCGATCACAAAAGGTCTTCCCTCTTCGTCGTGAACCTTGTCGTTTTACCACTGAGGATTCCGACAAAGTTCGCGATGAAGTTCACGACGAAGTTCCTGGGGGCGGTCAACCCAAAGCCGGCCTTCGAAGAGTCTCCGAGGGAAGTTCGTCAAAGTGTCGCCGGTAGTCGGCGGCAAACTGTCCCATGTGCCAGAAACCCCACTGGCCCGCAATATCGATGACCGTTGACAAATCCGGATCGGCGTCACGCAAATTGCGCCGAGCGCCGTTGAGTCGAACCACTTTCAGATAGGCTTTGGGGCTGGTTTGGAACTTCTCTCGAAAAGAATAATCCAGTGTGCGTTCGCTTACCCCTGCGACCCTGCAAATCTGGGAAACCGCGAGAGGCTCATCAGCAAATTCATGGATAAACTCCTCTGCTCGCTTCATAGCGCGGTCACGCAGGCGCAGCCTCGGCAGGTGCTTCAGAGGGCTATCAGAAGCGAGTCCTGAAAGAAGCAGTCGAGGCACTTCTTCCTCCAGGATCTTGCATTCGTGGTTGCCAAGTCCTTCGCCCTCTTTCAGTCCGCCGGAAATCAAGGAATGGAAAGTCTCGCGCAGGGCAGCCAGAATTGCAGAAGACAACCGCACGACTTCTGCCCCCCGCGTCAGGTCCAATAGCGGCGGGACTCCCACTATCTCGGCTTCCGCATTTATTACCTCTGGCATTACCGAGAACGTAAAGACTGCCCAGCAAGCTGGGCTCAACGCAGCCAACTCGCCTCCCATAGGAAATACAGCCAAATCCCGGTCTGTCACGGTGTGTCCACGCCAGCGATAGACAATCCTCGGGAATGCGGTGATGACAAAGGTTAGATAGCCCTGCGGAGGAGCTCCTCGCTGTTCGAGACGGCGATTGAAATGAGCATAGCCGAGGAGCGCGCGTTCGGTATCCAACTGATGCATATCACCATGGAATTGCCCGCTATCCAACTGTTGGAACTCCAGGTCCCAACCTCCCGCATCTTCTGCAAACTGGTCAAAGTCATCGAACGAACGTCTCAATCGGTAAGAAACGCTCGACAATTCAGCTGTGTTTTCCACGAATCTCTCCAGAATTGCGGATTCTTGATGGGGTCGCGAAATTCCCAGTCACTATAATAGCCGAATATTTAAGTTGGCGTAAAACTGTCCGGAGTGACCGAAGAGTCCGAAACATTTGGACGAAACTAAGCATATCTAGTCTCAAATTCCAGTGGAGACCCGATCTTGGCGCTTTATCCAGAGTGGGCTGTAAAGCGAGCCCTGAGAATACAGGATGCGATTGTACGTGCTCAATGTGATCGGATCACCTGGGCGCAAGCGGCCAAGACCGCCGGAGTCTCATCTCGGACATTGAGACGGTGGCGACAGCGATACGATGAGTTTGGCTACGAAGGACTGTTGGATCATCGCTTGAAATTGGAAAGAGATTGGCCGTCCTCACGACGGCGGTAGAAAGTGAATTTGGGAATAATGAATCTAGAATTAGGGAGGAAGATTATGTACAGAACCATGATTGTCTGCATACTGCTCATACTAAGCAGTGCTTTGATGTGCGCGGCTCTGGGACAAGGCTCACAGATCGTCCACGACGCCGAGTATTACATTCTCGAAGCCCAGAACGGTGAGAGGTGGGCGGCCGAGGATGTCGCGATCGACCAGAAACTGGCCGAACTACGGGAGAAACATGGAACACCGCCGAACCTCATCCATATCATGTGGGACGACACCGCGTACGGCGACGTCGGCATCCCTGCCATCCAGAAAGTGCGCGGCCTGGAGACGCCGAACATCAACAGAATGGCAGAGGAGGGTATCCTCTTCACGCGCATGTACACCGAGGTGGGCTGTACCCCGAGCCGTGCGGCAGCAGTGACCGGGCGCCTCGCGGTCCGCAACGGTATGTACAACATCGGCATGCTGCTCGAGAGTCACGGTATGCGCGGTGAGGAAGTCACCATGGCCGAGGTGCTCTCAGAGGTGGGCTACTCCACCGCCTTTCACGGCAAGTGGCACCTCGGAGACATCGAGGAGAGCTATCCCCACAACCAGGGCTTCGACGAGGCCTTTTTCACCGGCTACAACCAGATCCTGTCACTCAACACGAGGCTAGCTGAGGGTGCAAATGCCTCCATAGGTCTGTATGAGGACATGTTGCCGCCGGATCCCTATAAGCTCGATGACACCTTCGTTACCAAGGGCTGGGTGCAGATCGCCGAGGGCAAAAAGGGCGAAAAGGCCCGCCAGTGGGGTGACAACAGTCACGACAACTACATGAAGATCGACCCCGAGGCACAAAAGCGCACCCTGGAGTTCATCGAGCGTAACGCGAAGGCAGGAAAGCCATTCTACGTCGCCAACTGGCCAAACCTGACGAGCTTCATTCCGAACCCCAAGAAGTGCTCGACATCAAGGAGCATTTTGCAGGATGGCCTGCAGTGCAACATCGATCCTTTCATCGGAAAGATCATGGCCAAGCTCAAGGAACTCGGCATCGCCGAGAACACGCTGGTCGTCGCCATGGCCGATAACGGCCCGATGAGCCACAACCCACCGCCCGGGCTTGGTATGGCTGAGACGATCTTCCGCGGAGGCAGGGGTGACTTCCTGGAGGGTGGCGTGCGCGTACCGGCCCAGGCCTGGTGGCCGGGAGTGATCAAGCCGGGCCAACTGGTCGGCGACATCATCCACGAGACCGATCTGTTCACCACCTTCGCCCGGCTGGCCGGCGCCACGCAGTATATCCCGACTGACCGCATCATCGATGGCGTCGATCAGACGGCGCTGCTATTGAATGGTGATACGCACAGCCGCCGCGACTACGTATTCATCTATGCGGGTCCGAGGCTGGGCGGTACCGTCAAGGGCAATTACAAGCGCCACTGGATCTCCTCGGACCCGGTGGGTGAGGCCAGTGGCATCCCGGCGGCATTCTTCTTCCTGCCGGCGGACCCCCGTGAGACGACCCCGATGCTGGTGAACCTGATCCACCTCAAGCGCCCGTTCAACCGCATGAAGTTGCGTCACGATCTCTGGAAGAAGAAATATCCAGATTCCCATGAAAAGCACGGTATCCCGTGGACAGGTATCGCGAATGCAACACCGGAGGTGAAGGCCCTGGCCAAACCAAATCTTGACCTCGAGAAGCTGCCATTCGACCCGCTGGAATACATTGAGCATCTCGACCAGCTGCCTTTTGACCCGGATATGGATCCGGGGATCGGTAATTAGCCACGCCATGTAACCGAGCGAACCGGATCTGCAGTAGACAGGAGATGCAGCCAAAGTAGCCCCGGCTTCCAGCCGGTATATGTGCTCACCGGCAAGATGCCGGGGCTACTTTCAAATGTCCAGGAATCCAGACCGTAATTGAGAAATGTGATCAGACTACTAGACCTGTCCAAGTCGCTGAGGATCCTTCTGGCCATCACCCTTGCAGCCCTTCTGCTCGGGCAGGGCTACGCCCAAGAACAACCGCCCCAAGACGAAGCCAAAACGACTGCTCAAGCCGAGCCCGAGGATAATCTGAAGGAGATGAGTTGAAGGACACGGAGACAGCCAACGTTTTCTTCTTTCAACCATTCATGCCGATTCCAGTCGGCCGAGGCAGAATGTTTGCGGCGCGGCCGGTCTTCACACCTGAGAATGAAACGGGTTCGAGCGGGCATGTTACAGGTTTTGGCGATATGCAGATCATGTCACTGCTCGGTCCCGACAAAGCTGACGGCAATATGATGGGAGCCGGAGCCACATTTAAGTTCCCAACCGCCACGGATGACGTCCTTGGTGAAGGAAAGTATCAGGCTGGTCCGGCGGCAATGATCTTCTACTTGGGACGTCCCTGGACCGTCGGAACACTGGTACAGCACTGGTGGTCCTTCGCAGGGGGCGAGGATCGCGCTGAAACCAGCCAAACCGACATCCAGTACGTCATTCGAAGGCAGATCCCCGGCGCCATGTCGCTTGGAATGGGCCCAACCATAAGCATTGACTGGAAGGCGGATGAGGGCAACAAAGTGACCTTCCCGATCGGCTTGGGAATCACCAAGACCTTCCGTTGGAGCAACATACCGTTTAAGGTTCGATTTGAGCCACAGTACTCGATAATTCGTCCCGACGATCTCGGAACCGAATGGAATTTCCGGATTCAGCTTGCCCCGGTGATACAGAATCCGTTTTGAATCTGCCTGGATGCCGGAATATGACCAGAACTCAAAAAAGTGGTATATTCTTACCAGTAAGAATCAGGAGGTAAGAATGGCTGAGCTGGCAACGACAAAGATGTCCTCTAAAGGTCAGGTTGTAATTCCAGAAGAGGTGCGCAAGAGGCTTGGGTTGAAGGCAGGATCACAGTTTGTCGTAGTGGGAGAAAAGGATACTGTTATCCTAAAGGCAATCTCGCCTCCCTCCATGAGGGAATTTGATGATTTGATCCTGGAAGCCCGAAAGAAAGCACGACTTGCCGGACTAAGGCGGTCTGATATCGTGGCAGCGATAGCCAGAGCGCGAAGACAGGAATGAAGGTCATACTAGACACAAACGTCTTTGTCTCTGGTAACTACATTTACTGGATGTCAGTCGGTACTGTGGCATCAGAGTCTTAAGGCCTCGTAGTTTTGTACGGGAATTTGCAGATAGATGGTCGTGAAATCAGGATCTTGGCGGACCACTTAGCGGTGCCCTCTGAGAACGATACTGTCCCCTTTTCACTTGGTAATTGGATTCCTGGTCCCTTAACAAGGAGATACGCGAGAATGCATACCTCGAACCTAACGCGATGCTTGTTTGTTGTGGCTGTTGGCCTGTTTTCGATTGGTGATCTTCTCGGTTCTGAAGCCGACGCCAGGAGAGAAATCAAGCTCGTTCTACAGGTCACGGTCGATGGATTGAGGGCCGATCTACTGAATCGTTATGGCGATCGTTTTGGTGAGGGTGGATTTCGATACTTGCTGGAATCGGGTACCGTCTACACGAACGCCCATTACCAGCATGCCAATACGGAGACGATCGTCGGCCATACAACACTGGCCACCGGGGCATTCCCGTCTCAACACGGTATGGTCGGAAATGTTTGGTTTGACCGCGAGCACGGAGAACTCTCCTATAACATTGAGGACGCCAGACATCCGATCATTCCTACCAGAGTGGATGCCTCGAAGGGGGCACAACTCGATCCGTCTCAAAAGCTATCTCGAACCCAGGGTCGCTCTCCAAGCGTGATTCTTGCGGCGACGCTGGGAGATTCCCTCGCGGCATATTACGGTGGCCGGGCCAAGATTTTCGGGGTCTCCGGCAAGGACCGCAGTGCGGTGGCCATGGCCGGCCATGCAGGTAAGGCTTTCTGGTATTCCACCGATACCGGTGATTTTGTTACCAGTACCTACTACTACGATGCCTATCCTAAATGGGCCAGTGAATGGAACACGCGGCGTCAGGCAGAGGGCTACGCTGACAAGTCCTGGACTCTCCTGAACCCTTCGGGAACCTATCTCCTGGCCTCGCAAGATGATCGCCCATATGAGACTGATTTGCGTGGTTACGGCAGAATCTTCCCTCACCCGTTCGGAGAGGCAGACGACAAGCTCTTCTTTACCCGTCTTCTTATCAGCCCGGTAGGGGACAGACTCCTGCTTGACCTTTCCAAGGCACTGGTCCGGGCCGAACAACTGGGCCAGGACACGATTCCTGATTATTTGTCGATCAGCTTTTCTTCCGTTGACGCGGTCAACCATTTCTTCGGACCTTCTAGTCTGGAGAACGAAGATGTCGTGCTTCAGCTGGATAGGACCCTGGCAGATCTGTTCGAGTTCATAGAAGAAACGGTCGGTCTCAAGAATACCTTGATCGTACTTTCCGCAGATCACGGCATGGCCGAAATGCCAGAGTATATGGCTGAGTTGGGGCTTGAAGCGGAGCGACTCTATCCTGACGAGTTAATCGGTATCGTGAATGAAGCCGGAAAGAAGATGTTCGGTATCGATGGCATCGCCCGATTCTTCTTCCGTCCATACCTGTATCTCGATGACACGAAGATCTCGGCTGCTCAGTTAGATCGAGGAGATGTCGAACAGGCAATCGCCGGGGTGCTGATGGAAATCAAGGGTATTGCGCTCGCGGTTCCCCGCAGTGGTCCACTGCCGCTCCAGAAAACCGCGGTCGTAGAACAAATCCAACGAAACTTCCATCCATCCCGTTCCGGTGACATTTACGTCGTACAAGAGCCCTACTGGTTTCTATTTGACAAGGGACCTATAGCTACCATGCACGGGTCGCCATGGCGTTACGACACGCACGTACCGATCATCTTCTCCGGACCGGGGATACGATCGAAGACAATACATCGCCTGATTCATCCGGTGGATGTCGCACCGACGATCGCCGCACTCTTAGGCATGACACCACCCAGTTCGGCTCAGGGGTCGCCACTCGAAGAAGTCCTTTCTCAACCAGGGCATTACTTCTAACCACCAAAGCACAAAATCACTATTAGATCTTCTTGTGCCTTTGTGATTTCGTGGTTGCCTGCCCCCCTTATCTCAAGACCCGAGACCTCGAGACCTCAAGACCAATTCTTGGTGCCTTGGTGGTGAGTTCATGTAGACTCCCCTTCGATATGTTTCCGAGACGAGAGAATATCCACTTCGTGCTGGTGAGAACCCAGTTCGCATCCAACCTGGGCTCAACGGTCAGGGTGATGAGGAACATGGGCTTCGAAAACCTGATTCTGGTCCAACCGGAGTGTGAAGTGGGTCTGGAGGCCCGGACTTACGCCATGAAGGGAGCCCCGGTTCTCGACAGGGCCCGGTTCATCCCAACCCTTGATGAAGTCGCGGATGAACTCGGATTGTTGATAGGGACGACCGGTCGGTACCGTGGCCGAAAGCCCCGAATGCTCTCCTGCCGGACACTGGTCGAGGACCTGCTTCCGAAGTTCGCTTCTTCCAAAATCGGCATCGTTCTGGGGTCGGAAGACAACGGCTTGAGGCGAGAGGAGCTTCGCCTGTGTCAGTGGCTGGTTGAGATCCCGACAGGATCGGATTACCAGGTCCTCAACCTTGCCCAGGCCGCTGCTATTGTTGCCTACGAAATCCATGTCGGGATGTCAGGTCATACCGCCGGAAAGACTCTCCAGGAAGCAAATCCGAAAGAGGTTGAGTCGCTCATGTCACGGATCGAAGATGCTCTCAACTTACTCGACCTTCCCACTCGGCTGTCTGTGGAACGCTTGATGCTGAGGTTGCGGAAGATTACCGGCCGCGCTCAACTCGAACGAGAGGACGTCAATATGCTGCACGGCCTTGTTAAGGAACTGGCACGGAAAGTGGGGAAGACTAACCACTAAAGCACAAAAACACGAAGAGGGGATGTTAAGTATTTCGTGACTTCGCGTTTCGGTGATTCAATCCGTCAACAGAAAAACTCTAATCTCTCACTACATCCATGAACGAGGAAACCGAAAACACTGCCTGCCCGATTCCGGGCTGTCCGTATCCTGGAGGAGCCGGCAGCCTATGCTTCTCGAGCAGGTCCCTCCAGGTTTTCAGGAGCGCCACATGGTACTCCAAGGGAGCACCCCCACGATTCTCAGCGCCGAGTTGAGTTATCGGCTCAGGACACCAGGTAGTGAACCTGGGGACAATCCCTTTCGACATGAAGAAATCCAACCCTTCAGCCGTGGACGCGATCGCTTCTTCGACGCTAGCAAACCCAAAGGGCTTCGCCATCTCGATCCCGGCAACAAAGTTGGGTATCACGTGTTGAGGTCCAAAAACCTCGCCGGCGTCGAGAATCCGCTCAATCCAAACATCGCGGCCGATGTATGACTCTTTGCCTGGACAGATTGCGCGGAACAGTTGAGCATCCCAGATCTCGTAATTTGGATGGTAAATCTGTACTCCCGCATTCTTCAGCACCTGCACTTCACTTTTCGGCAGCGCCTGCACTACGACTTTGCTGATCCATCTCCCGGGAAACTGCCTCTCGATCGCCTCTGGGTACCGGGCATAGAACTCAACTTCCTTGAATCCGTTCAGGCTCGAGGTCACACTTCCGCCTGTCACAGTGTAGGCCCGGCTTTCAGAATCGATCTCCTGGATGATGCCGAGCGCTTCGAGGACTTCGCCCACGGATTTCACAGCGGTATAGGATCGTCCCGTTCTCTTCTGCTGCCGGTAGTTCTCGTTAATGTCGCAGAACTTGCACTCGTCTTTTCGGCCGTGGTAGTGGCACAGCCGAAACACCGTCAGGTAGAGAAGGTAGCCCCATTCGATCGAAGGGGCGATGTCAGAAATAGGTTTGCCGTTCGACAGCTTCCTCCCGTAGTAGTCCGGTGCGGGGGGATACTGGACCCCACACACTTCTTCCTTTTCTAGCGTCAGAATCAATTTTCCTTCGTCAGAGATCTCCACTTTGTAGGGTGAAGTGGGATTCACTCTGACTGAGATAATAGTCCGACGAAAATCCCGGCGCCCTCCAACCAAACAGATCTCCTCAGGCACCCGCAGGTTCTCCTGTTTGTCCATTTCCGAGATAGAGACGAGATCGAACGAAAAGATGAAGTAAGCCTTTGGCTTGTATCCTGATGCCACGTGGAGTGCGTCTTCGGAAAAGGCTATTCCAGTTCGCAGAATGTCTTCTTTGAAAATCGCTTCTGAGGGAAGATCAGTGTATTGCTCGACCAGGCCTTCGACCAGTTCCCAGCGAGGTCCCATGACGGTCAGCGTAACAGAAAGGGCTTTCCCGATGCCAGTGAGTCGAATGTCGAATGACGAACGACGAACGGTCCCTTTGCGTTCTTTGCGGCTTGGCGTGAGACAAATTCATTTCACGCAAAGGCGCCAAGTTCGCTAAGGGTAAGGTTTTCGATTACGAGCACGAGCACGAGCACGAACTAAGATAACAAGCATCAGGTCTCAAGCCTCAAGCCACAGGTCCCAGGTCTCAAGCCTCACGCTGAGATCTCCTGTTCAAGATTGACCAGTATTTGCCGAATGACGTCCTTCAACGTCTCGCGAACACCATTGTTCTGGCTCGCTACTGCCTCGAACACCGGCTCGTCAACCAACTGGAGTTCCCGGACGAGGTAATCAGATTCATGGATATCACTCACGTCACGCTTGTTCAGCTGGAGAGCGTAAGGGTAGTTGCGGACATCCAGATTGTAGTACTGGAGGTTTTCTTTCAAATCTCTCAGGGCTTCCCGGTTGGCATCCATTCGTGTCCGCGACGAATCAGCTACAAACACCATCCCGTCAGCCCCTCGAAAGACCAGTTGCCGAGGAGCCGCGTAACACACCTGCCCCGGCACTGAATACAGATGTACCCTCACCCGAAAACCGCGGACTTCGCCCAGATTCAGGGGCAGAAAGTCGAAGTAAAGGGTGCGTTCCATCTCCGTATAAAGCGAAACCAACCGTCCTCTGGCTCTTGGTTTCACTGAACGGTAGATTTGAGTAATGTTGGTGGTTTTTCCAGAGAGGCCAGGACCGCAATAGACGATCTTGTAGTTAATCTCCCGCCTTGCATAGTTAATATATGGCACTGCAATCTACCCCAGCCTAATTTAGATCAACCCGGCTCATCGCGCTATTATGCTCTTGAAGTCTCGATTAGAACACTGCACCTGGAAGATTATATTAAAGACCCAGGGAGTTGAGGGCAGCTGACTCACTATCGTCCTGAACGAAGCGAACGTTCTCTCGATCCAGAAGATCTCGCAAGAGAAGAACCGTCCGTCCCAGGTTCTCAACCAACGGTTTGGTCGGTTGCCCGTTTGGCAACACAACCAGCAGCAGCGCAAGCTTTCCTACAGGGCTCATAACCACACTGTTCTTCTTTCCCAAATGATAGATGCGCTGGAACTCCTCTTCCCCCAGGAAGTGCGCCAGCCCGAGCGTTGCAGCCAAACTCCCCGCAGCAAGAGAAGAGATTGAATCTCTGTCTAGAGCCTCCTTGTCTCCACGAAAGGCGAGCTCTTGACCTGTCCGACTAATCAGAGAGGCTGACGTCGCTGAACTCCGTTCCAGCAACGAACTCAGGACGGTTCGGATTTTCTCGTATTCCTCCGCATAAAGCTTAAGAGTGGGGATTTCCATACCACCCTCCTACACCAAGGATAGACTCAGCATCTGTCGTCTAAGGTGATCGCAGACACGCCGGCGTTCCAGATGCGTGTCACACGTGAGAGGCAGCATTCAGGTAATCTGGGAGCCTGCGGCTTGACTGAGCCGTCGCTATTCCTATAATAAGGTGCGTTTCTGTTGCACCGGGGCTCTGGCAGGTCTCGCCGATTGTTGAGGAGGATTATGACTGCTGTAAGAAGTAAGAAGGTTCGAAGAAAAACTACGGGCGATGTGTTCAACTACTACGAAAAGGCCGTAAAGGCACTGCATGCCGACAACTACAAGCAAGCAGCCAAATTGCTTGACGAGATAACCAAGAAGTTCTCAACGGAGATTGATGTTCTCGCCAGGGTTCGGACCCTTCAGAGAGTCTGCACCAGACAGTTGGAGAAAGCTTCTGGGAAAGGAGCAGGTTCGAAGTCAGCGGAGGCAGCTTACGATTTTGGAGTCTATCATCACAACAACGAGGACTTTGACAAAGCACTCGAGGAGTTCGAAAAAGCTCTTAAACTGGCTGGCGACGATTCCAGTTTTATCTACTACGCGATGGCTGCCAGTCACGTGTGTTCAGGAAACAATACCGGAGCATTAGATGCTCTTACGAAGGCCATCGAGATGAATCAGAGCCTCCGCTTTTCTGCAGCGCACGATCCGGACTTCGCTGTTGTGTCAAAGGACAAGGAATTCAGAACTCTTCTGGCGCGCGGCTAGAGGCAGCTTTCATCGGTTCAGGTAATCGAAGATTCCGGTTCATCGAGCCCCACAGGCAGGCATTATGGGAGTGAGCTTCGTGAACGCGGCCATCGTCCTCCCAGCCGGAGAAGGCGCTGAATCCCCTGCCCCAGTTTGGAAGAACGACTGGGCGAACAAGCCAACCCAAATGGATCCAGACGCTGAACGACAAGCCGTTGAATAGAACAACTCGGAGTTGGACACCTGCCAAAGTTGGAATAACCATAAAAGGGAGAACAAGTGGCGCCACCAGATCCATCCAGGGTCACTGAGGACTGGTCAGTAGAGGACTCGATCTCCATGTACCTGATCAATCGGTGGGGAGAAGGTTACTATTCAGTGAACCGGGATGGTCACTTGACAGTTTCATGCGGCCCAAACCGAGAGCCTGAGGTTTCAATCATCGAAGTTCTGGAAGCGGCAAAAGAGAGCGGGTTGGAACCACCCTTGTTGATCCGGTTCCAGGATATTCTTCGTCATCGGGTTGACACCCTCAACCAGGCGTTCAGCCAGGCAATTGCTGAGCATGGGTATGAGGGCACCTACCGCAGTGTGTATCCGATCAAGGTGAATCAACTGCGGGAAGTCGTGGAGGAGATCCTGGATGCGGGACAGCCCTATCGGGCCGGGCTCGAGACAGGATCCAAGGCAGAGATCTATGCCGCATTGGCCACGCTCGAAGAGGAAGGCAGTATCATCGTCTGCAACGGATACAAGGACGCCAACTACATCAGAGCTGCACTCATCGGCCAAAAGCTGGGTAAGGAGGTAATCCTCGTAATCGAGAAGCTTTCAGAAGTGCATACGATCGTGGCTGTTGCGAATGAAATGGGGATCGAGCCCAAGCTAGGCGTTCGAGTTCGACTGTCAACCCGTGGTACCGGCAACTGGGCCACGTCGGGAGGGGAACAATCCAAGTTCGGACTTTCCACTGCTGAAATCCTGGAGGCTGCGAACATCCTGAAGAAAGCTGGGCTCGCTTCCAGCCTCCAGCTGGTGCACTTTCATATTGGCTCTCAAATCCCTGACATCTTGACGATCAAGAATGCGGTCCGAGAGGCAACCCGCTTCTATGCCAAGCTTCACAAGCTGGGATATGAGGTTCGCTACCTCGACGTTGGTGGGGGACTGGCCATCGATTACAACGGATCTCGGTCTCACACCCACTCGTCTATGAACTACACGCTCGAGGAATATGCTCGAGATGTTGTCTGCAACATTAAGGACATTTGTCAGGCGGAAAAAGTGCCCCAGCCGTCCATTCTGTCCGAGTCCGGCCGGGCACTCGTGGCACATCATTCAGTACTCGTCGTTCAGGTGTTTGGGGCGGTCAGAAAGAAACCTGATCGCATGTTCGGAAAACTGCCCGACGCAGAGCACAAGCTTGTGAATGACCTTTTCGAGATTCTTCAAAACCTTGAAGCGGAGAACCTCGTCGAATCATGGCA
Source organism: Acidobacteriota bacterium (assembly GCA_030597245.1). Lineage (GTDB taxonomy): Bacteria > Acidobacteriota > UBA6911 > RPQK01 > JAPXNP01 > JAUWTT01. The sequence continues at coordinate 3,844 of JAUVSF010000027.1, read as the reverse complement.
CGATGTCGTTCAGATCAAACAGGAAGCCCAAAAGCTTTTCGATGTCGGGTTGCTGGAACTACCTGCCAAAGCTTCAATCAAGGTGCTCCGATGGTACATTGCCAAGCGAATCAAAGAGCAACTCATGTGTCAGCAAGAAGATGAAGGATGGTCCGAGTTCACTGAGTTGGAGCAAGAGCTTACGGGACAGCACATCTGCAATTTCTCGGTATTCCAGTCGCTCCTCGACCATTGGGCTCTCGGTCAACTCTTCCCTGTCGTCCCGTTACAGTATCTGGATCGACGTCCGGACAGTCAGTGCACTCTGGTCGATATCACGTGCGACTCGGACGGCAAGATTTCCGAGTTTATCGGGATTGCCGGGACATCCCCTGCAATGCCTATACATACGTTTGGTGATGACCCATACTATCTCGGAGTGTTCTTAACGGGCGCCTACCAAGACATTATGGGAGATATCCACAATCTCTTTGGGCGGGTGAGCGAAGCCCACGTCTTCATGGACGCGGAGAAGGAGAACGGATTCTACATTGAAGAGAGAATCGATGGCGCCTGTATCGGAGATGTTCTATCTCTCACACAATATGACAGTCCGGCTCTCATCAGACAAATCAAGAAGCAAGTCGACCGCTCGGTCAAGAGTGGCCAACTCCGCCCAAGAGAGGGGATTCAGCTCTTGGCCGAATACAGGCGTGGACTGGCCGACCACACCTATCTTGAGTTTTAGATGTTTGTGCACTGGATAGGCGAATCGAACTAGTATGATTCATCTGGACGTTGACACAGTCAAAACCCATGGTGCATCGAACCTGAGGAGAAAGAGTAATGGGAGATGATGAGGGAGCGGTTATCCCCAAGAGACTTCCGTCGTTGGAAAGCTTGACCGTAGAACAGCTCGGCACAGCATCGTTGCCTTCTCCACTAATTCAGCGTGGCCAGAGATTTACGGACGAAGCCCACCGCGTGCTGCTGTCTCCGTTTGCACATCATTTGGAAGAATGGTTAGCTCGCAACGAAAAGCCTCCGAGTTTCGAGCCTGCCGGACCTCGCAGAAATTTGTATTTCCCGCCAGACAAAGTCAGTTGCGGAATCGTGACGTGCGGAGGTCTTTGTCCAGGAGTGAACGACGTAATCCGCTCAGTTGTACTGACTCTGAGAAACGGATACGGGGTCAGAAGGATCCTTGGCTTCCGCTATGGATATGCCGGCCTGTCATCGCAGAGGCATGAGGACCCTGTGTTCTTGGAGCCGGATGAACTGAAGCGAATCCACCAGCATGGAGGAACAATCCTCGGAAGTTCCCGGGGCCCTCGAGACCTGGGTGACATGGTAGATACACTGCTGCGTTGGAAGGTTGATGTTCTCTTTACCGTGGGAGGAGACGGCACGCTTCGTGGCGCATCAGCTCTCTGGGAAGAGACTGCAAAACGAGGACTCAAGATCTCGGTAATCGGCGTGCCCAAGACCATTGACAACGATCTCATGTGGGTGGAGCGGAGCTTCGGGTTTGCAACTGCGGTCCAGGAGGCACAGACGGTGATTCGCGCTGCGCATAGCGAGGCCGAAGCAGCATGGAACGGTATCGGCCTTGTCAAGTTGATGGGCCGTCATTCAGGCTTTATCGCTGCCTTAGCAACGCTGACAAACGGAGACGTTGATTTCTGCCTGATTCCCGAGGTCCCCTTCACCCTGCACGGCCAGGGCGGATTCCTCGAGGCGCTGGACAAACGGTTGGAGGAGAGAAAACATGCTGTTGTCGTTGTCGCGGAAGGAGCAGGGCAGAGACTCTTGAGTGAGGCCAATATGGAAGAACGCGACGCCTCAGGTAACATCAGACTGGAGGATGTCGGCCTCTTCTTGAAGCATGAAATGGGTCAGCACCTCACCTCCCGTGGAGAGGACTTCACAATCAAGTACATCGACCCCAGCTATACGCTCCGCAGCCTTCCGGCAAATTCAATGGATTCCTCCTTTTGCCTGGTCTTGGGTCAACACGCAGTCCATGCTGCCATGGCGGGCCGTACCAACATGATGGTGGGGTTCTGGAACTACGCGTTTACAAATGTTCCCCTCCAGGTTGTTGTTGGAGAGCGCAAACAGATCGATCCAGAAGGCGAGCTGTGGCAACGCGTCCTGGGCGCAACCCTGCAGCCTACTTCCCTGGTTGGGAGGTGAACGGGGTCCGCTGCGCCCTGTCGCGGGAAAACAGGCCTCTGCATCGATCTGCTGGAAGAGGCAGCCATCGATCAGGTCCCTGCAATTATCCTGGACCCCAAGGGCGATATCACGAATCTCCCGCTTCAGTTCCCGGAATTGCTACCTGAGGACTTCAGGCCGTAGGTAAATGTCGATGACGCCCGGCGAAAAGGGTTTGGACTGGACGCGTATGCCGCACAGCAGGCTGAACTCTGGCGAAAGGGACTGGCCGGGTGGGGACAGAAACCGTCTCGTATCCAGTTGCTTAAAGAAGACTACTCGAGCATTTTTCTTAACGTGACGATAGAATTGGCTACTTTCTCCCGGAAGGCGAAGTAACGATCCTCGGTTCTCGCGAAGTCTCCGTCATCCGTGATGAGTTCGTCCATCCTGAGTAAGCGTTTCGACGCTTGAACTTGATCGAGGGATTCCTTGCCGGACCTTGTCGCCTTTTCGACGAGTTGATTTAGCGTCCACATATACTCGTAGTCTTCGAATCCATCTCGCAAGGCCTTCAGCCGGATCGAAGGATAGGGCACACCTTCCGGCCCCGGATAGAGGAGGTAGCCGTCACCGTTGTATTTTCCAAAACTGTTCGGATCCCAGGGTGCGTTAGGCCAGCGCTCGGCTATATCTTTGCCAAGATTACGACCCCAGTGGTTGGGGGACCAGTACTCGAATCCCTGGACACCATATTTCCAGCAGAACATTGGGATGATTCTGGCATCGAGCAGTGGATACTCGATGAAGAGGTTGGGGTTGTCTGCCGGACAACAGCAAACGGCAAGCCAGGCCTCCGTACCTTCGCTTTGGAGGAGCGCCACTCCGGTCTGATGATAATGTGCTATGTAAACGTCGAAGACGTCAACAAAGCCTTGAAGAGCTTGAACTCCCGCGGGCTCGCTGAGACACTGGATAATCCTCAGTTCTGGTGCTGCAGCTCTAATTGCTCTCGACATCTTCTTCACCTCGGGCCACGCCGACTCCGGAGCTTCGTCGTAGACATAAACATAGGCTCGATCGATCCAGCCCTTGCTTCGTAGATGTTCCCCAAAGGCCTTGAGTCTCTCCGTAAATTCGGCTATGAACTCTGCGGTGTAATGCTCTTTTCCCTGGCGTTTCAGGTTGGGAGCCGTGCCCATAATGAATACGTTCATCCCTTTGCTGAACAGGCGTTCAAGGTGACTATCCATTTCTGAGAAGTCGAACTGGCCGGTCTCCCGGTGTTTCCGTAAACCTTGCGCCACAGAACCACCCGGGCCCAGACGGTGCTGGAGCAGGATGTCCTGGTACCTCTTGAGGTATTTGTCGAGTTGAGCACGATCCTCGGTCGAGTCATCGAGCTGGTAAAATGAACTGATAGCAGGTTTCCCAAGCCAGGTGAGCGTACGCAGGTGAGTCTCGTCTTTTAGAGCAAAATCCCAGACCGTAACGGTGAGTGAAACAAAGGACGGTTTCATGCCATCCGGTCGGACTGTCACGGTCCCGTGGTAGGTCCCTGCAACTGAATCGACTTTCGTTTGCAAGGTCACCCACAGGGATACCCTTGAGTTTTTTTCGACGGTGAACCGGCCGGCCGGCATCAGGGGGTCGGGATACTGCCCAATACGATCGACCGGGTAGACCGGGGTGATCGCCGTCTCAACGT
>JAUVSF010000594.1 GCA_030597245.1 Acidobacteriota bacterium | reverse complement strand
CGGACTGAGGATTCCAGCCGACATCACTCGGGGACTCATGACCCGGGGGTTCAACAGAGCAGAGCTCAACTGCGCAGGATTCAGTAAGGCTGCGCTCATGACCCGTGGGCTCATGACGCGGGGGTTCAAGACTGTAAAGCCTCCCGCATCCACTAGCAGGTCTGGCCAGGTTGTGACCAGGGTGAAGACTGTTTGACCCGGTGAGCACTCCGGAAACAATTCTTGGACGGTGCCGCTATTAGGGTCTCCAGGGATCAAGTAGTCATTGCTGGGATCCCCATCCCCATCTGGATCGAGAAACTCGTTGCAGAAGAACGGGAGGAATTCCACGTCGTGTGTTTCCGTATCCTCGACGAAGAACTCCTCCTCATCTTCCACGTCAATATTCAACGGAACTGGACTCGTGGGATCAGGATTCAAGATGACCGTATCCAGAAGCGCTAGCTCACCAGGTGGCGGATTGAGTTCCTCAGCTTGAACAATGACACGAGCCCATTTGTTACCGTTGCTGCTCAGAAGACGAACGAAAACTGTCTCTGCTGCGGCAGTACGATTTGCCACCCTGACATCTTTCGTCAGGACAGCGTCTGTACAATCTACGTCAGTAATTGGCTGAAAGGAATAACAGATTGCGGACGGCGCATTTGGAACCGAAAGGCGGAAGTCTTTGAAGTGGGTTAGCCAACTGCCATCAGGCTCCGGATACTCTTCAGCCGTATTCTCAATCTGTAATGCGAATGAACGATTGATCAGCTGATTGTCAGACGTCTTAAGGGGTTTTGAATTCCCTGGAGAACTGAGAACCAGACCAGTTGACAACCTCGTAGTGTAGATATTCTGATCCCGCATTCTGACTCGGTCCGGGTTACAAATATCGCTGCCCGGAATGTCCAGGTCTCCCTGGCTCCAGTCGGTGTGCCTGTATTCTGTGCAGGGGTCTTCCCCCGGGTCGGCACACACAGGTGGTGGCGGCACCACGTCACGATTGTCGGTCCAGACCGCATGGAACACCTGGGACGTCGTGAACTCGTTATTGTGTTCCCACTCGCCACTCTCAGCAGTGAAGTCCATTCCAGCGATATCAATATAATCCCCGTGAAAGGCGAGCTGCCCGTTGAAGAAGAGAGGATAGTTCGGCGGGTTGGATTTGAGCTGAAGACTCTCGATGATGGGTTTTCCATCGGGCTCTCCATTTTCCGTTTTTCCGGTGTCGAAATAGGCGGTCTCGTAGCTCGAGATTTTGATCGGTGTCGAGAAACCGGAAGGTACTCCCAGACTCGTATCGGCCTCGACCATGAGTACTTCGGTGATGTGGCGAATAGGCAGAGGATCGAAAGCTACCGCGTCGGCCACGGTCCAGGAACGCTCGTACCCGTACTTATAGAGGTTTACGCAGATGTCCAGACACTCCTGATCTCCTTCGCAGCTCTCTGTGCACCTAGTGGTCCAGTCTCCTTCACCAAACTCATCGTCCCAATTCTTGATCAGGTAATTGACAATGTCCGGGTAGGGATCTTCACTGAAATCATAGTAGATCAGCGAGAGTTTGCCCTCTATGAGCGCCATAGCAGGCATCGCCTGGTGCCCTTTGCAGGGGACGCCAGGTTCCCAGTAAGGATCTCCGGTTCCCGTGTGTTGCAGATCCACCACTTCGCAAGCCGGGCCAGTATCCACTTGTGCAGGGACAGACCAGCTATCGCCGTTGCTTCTCCCAACTGCCCAGACAATCCTGGAACCCTCAAAGAGCCCATTTCCGCTGTGCCAGTACCCTCGCTGCGCCCATGCAAGGTAGATGTTCCCGGTTCCATCGATGGCCATGGTTGGGTAAGCATTTGAGCGAAATGCACGAAAAGGATCGGGAAATTCCCTTTCTCCTGTAAATTGATCTTGAGTCTCGGGGACAGTGGGGCGTCCTACGTGATCTGCGGGGTCAAGGTCAGTGAATTCCTTTACTTGGACCCACTTCTTGCCTTTCAGGGTCTTCTTGGCCACGAGGATCGTGTTCGCACCGTTTCCGGTATCAAACTGGCGCCAGGCAACGTAGGCATCTCCGTTCGGAGCTATGTCAACGACGACGCCCTGGTTCGTTTTGTAGGTTTGGCTTATGACGACCGGCTTTGACCAACTCTTCCCGCAGTCATCTGATTCGACGACGTGGACTTTACTCCGGACGCTGGGGTTTTGTGTGGTATCGCCCGCAAAGGTAGCATAAGCGAGGAAGGCTCGGCCACAGGGAAAGTCCTGGTAAACATAGCCTCCTGGGCCTGGGGCATTGGGATCTGGTGGAGCATTAGCATCCGGGACCCAGGTGTCGAACGTTTTTGCACCGGGCCGAGGCTTATCTACAGCAAGCCACGGTTTGTCCTGAAAGATGTTCCCGCTCGTCCCGTAATCATTTATGACCGTATTAACGTACTTGGTTGGATCTTCGAAGGGGGGATCGAAACGATAACCAGTCAAGTTGTTCAGGTCGATAAAAGTAGAAACGAACACGACACCATCACCGTCTCGATTGAACCCGATGCCGCTGTAATAGAACAATCCATTGTGTGCAGCCCGAACCGTTGGATCTGCAAACGCCTCGAATCCACAAAGTTCGTGTTGAAATCCGGTAGGATTTCCATTTGCGTCGAAGCATTGCTGTGGGTATCCAATGTGGGGTGCACTCTGCCAAGTCTTTCCTCCATCGGTAGAGTGATAAACGCCCAGTGTAGTGTCACCCTTGACCGCAGAAACCCGAGATCCCGGAGGAGGCTGTCCAAATTCCTCGCTGACCGTCCTGTAATCGTTCGAACCAGCAAGAAGATGGAGAGGATTTCGAGTTGATACAGCGACTGAAGGTTCGTTCTGCTTCTGAAGGTGTTCGTCACCTCCATAGGTTTGAATTTCGCCATTCGCTCCTCGAACAAATCGGCCCGACACCATGTTGACGTTCTTTTCGCCGTGGAGCTTTCGTTCTGCATTCACCGGTGAGATGAGCATGAAAAGAGCTACCAAAAAGAACGTGAATATCGACAAACAACACCGCCTCATCCTAATCCTCCCTGACCCAGTGGAAAGCACAGTTGCTTCCTCTCTGCATCCCGGATACAAAATCCTTCGATCTGAACAGTCACGTGAATACGTGACAAGCTATTGACAATTATGTCATCTCGCTAACGGAACTGCAAACGCTGGCTCGATTCAAAATACAGCTTTTCTTGCAATTCTCGTATTTATTGATTCTATCGTCTCTACTTGAAAAGTAAAGCCTCTTTTTT
>JAUVSF010000440.1 GCA_030597245.1 Acidobacteriota bacterium | reverse complement strand
TATATCGAACTCAATGCCGTTCGAGCCGGTCTGGTCCAACGCCCCGAGGATTACCGAAGGGGGTCGGCCTACTGGCGCTGGGCCGACCAGAAGGCGGACTTGCTCATGCCCCTCGAGGAACTGTTCCCGGCTGAGACCGGAGAGGAGGTGTTTACCACCTATCGAGCGCTGCTCTATTACCGCGGGGCGGTGGCTACCCAAGACAACCAGGCGGTGATTCCCGACTCGATTGTCCGACAGGAAGAGGCGCGGGGATTTGCCCGACCGGGTGTGTTTCGTCGCCGGCTGCGTTTCTTCACCGATGGAGTGGCCCTTGGAGGCCGCCAGGCGGTGACGGCACTCGTGGAGGAGTACCGCGACAAGGGGCATTACAAGCGGCGCAGAAACCCGATCCCACAGCTGGGAGGGCTGCTGTTCTCGCTGAGGGAGCAGCGCTCGCATGCCTTCTCGCCCGGATAAGCGAGTTTAACCGAGTCGGCAACTCTCCCCCCAAACCGGTTCCACACGCCTGCAGGCCGATCTGTGTCGGAAATCCAAGACGCCCCCCTCGATCTAAACCACCCTTAGCCTTTCTGTCGAGCAAAAGACAGTCTCCGACCACCACAGAGGACTGGAGACGACACATCTCGGGTTGATTTAACCGGCCGGGCACCATCGAACCGCCTAAGGTGAGAATCAGCCTGTCCCTTTTTCTTCCCTTTTTCGCCTTTTTCGATCCGGGTGGTCATCCCGTTCCCCGGGAGGTACTATCCGATGAGGGGGAAACATGGCTTGCTTTCGGAACTGTCTGGTCTTTCTCGGGTTCGTTCTTCTTCCTGGATCATTCCTGTTCTCTCAGGAACGGGACCAGCTGATTGAACTTCGGAACGAAGCCTACAGTGAAGAACTCGAGGAGTATTTCAGGGGGGTTCTGGTACGAGATTACGCGAACCGCGCTAGCGACCGTTGGGAACGGTCCTACGAGAGCTTGGAGGAATTCCTGAACTCCGTGGAGCCCAATCGGGAGAGGTACCGGAGGATGTTCTCGCCCCCGGGATTTGAACCAACCGGCCCCCTCAACAGACAACCGCATTCACTGGTCGATGCTGCGGGTGCGGAGTGGTTGACACTTCCTCTGGGTCCCGTTAAGGCAGAAGGCCTGCTCGTCGTACCCAAGGGGGAGACAAGCCCGGTTCCCCTGGTAATTACCCAACATGGAATCGGAAGCTACCCGGAGCGAATCTTTGGGATCGGGGACGATCCGGCACTGTATCATGACTACGGCCATGCTCTACTGGCGGAAGGGTTCGCGGTTCTGGCTCCATTCAATCTTCGGACAGTAGAGAAGCGGAATCGAATCGAACGTTGGGCTCGACTCGCGGATACAACCCTTCCCGGGATTGAGTTCGATCGGATCAGGCTGCTGATGGATGAAGTGCTCAAGGATCCACGGATTGACGAGAAGCGAGTAGGGATGTGGGGGATCAGTCTTGGCGGGATGGCGACCATGTTCTGGATGCCTCTGGAGCCGAGGGTGTCCTGTGGCATCGTCACTGCGTGGTTCAACCACCGTCGCAACAAGATGGTGATTCCGGATGAGCGCTATGTAAGTTTCCTGGTTACCGAAGAGGAACACGCTTTTTTCCGAGGCTGGTTAACCGAGTTCACTGACTCCGATGTCGTCAGCTTGATTTGCCCGCGACCGCTTCAGATCCAGCACGGCAAGGAGGACCGTATAGCCTGGTGGCCTCAGGTCGTTGAAGAGTTCAATGCTGCCAGGGAGCATTACGAGAAGCTGGGTATCGGCGAGAGAATTGAGTTGGTAATTCACGAAGGTGGGCACGAAATCGAACTCGAGAGCGGTCTCCGGTTCCTCCGAAAATGGCTTGCACAGCGCTGACGGCCTCGGGCTTGCCGTAGTATCGCACCTCAACCCCGGGGCAACAGATACGGGCTTCGATAATCCTTTTTGAGTAGCGTATTCGCCTCAGCGTCCCTTGGGAAGGTTTCCGTCTGTGGCTCAAAGCTGAGGTCTCGACCCAGATGGTGGGACATATTCCCGAGATGACAGAGAGTGGTGCTCAGTCGTCCGATCTCGATGTCGGCATTAGGCTCTTTTCGGCTCCTTACAGACTCGAGGAAATCCAGAGCGTGAGAACCTCCTGTGGCTTTGACTTCCGGTTCCACTTTCCCGTCTTTCCAGTGCACCTCCCATCCTCGATGGTCCACGATAAGGGTCGCTTCCGTACCGTAGAAAATAGTCCCGCTGCTGCGTCCTGCTATTGGAAAGTGGCGCTGAAAACTGTGCAATTCCCAAACCAGCATCAGATCGCTGTAACGGTATGTGACCGTCTGAGTGTCGGGGACTTCCTTGGCATCGTTGAGCCAGTAGATTCCGTCTGTACTACTGATTCGCTCAGGCAAACTCCGGTTTACACCATATAGTTTCTGAATGCCCCACATCGCTATATCCAGGAGGTGGATCCCCTGGTTACCCAGTTCGCTGTTTCCGTAATCCCAGAAAAAGCGCCAGTTGTAGTGAAACCGATTCTGATTGAAAGGCCTTTCGGGTGCCGGCCCCAGCCAAAGGTCGTAGTCCACTCCCGCAGGTACTTGTCCGTCGGGCGGATTTCCAATACTCTTCCGCACCTGGCACATCCAGGTCTTGATCAGGCAAAGCTTACCGAGCCGGCCCGAGGCTACATATTCAATCGCACTTCGGAAATGCTCTCCACTTCGCCGTTGAGTGCCCACCTGCACGATGCGCCCTTCATTTCGTGCGACATCACGCATCAATTGGCCTTCTTCGATGGTTTGGGAGAGTGGCTTTTCCACGTACACGTCCTTCCCTGCCTGGCAGGCGAGAATGGTCTGAATGGAGTGCCAGTGATCCGGGGTTGCAACAATCACCGCATCGATTTCGGGGTCGTCCAGCATGGAACGGAAGTCTTGTACGTAGGTCGGGCTTTTCCCCTGCGCTTCGGAGAGTTCCGCACCCACCTTGTTTTGGATTTCTTCGTCGATGTCACAGAAGGTCTTGATTGCGGCCCCCTCTTTGATGCAGGACAGAGCCACATCGCGACCTCTGTTGCGCCCTCCGATCAGTCCTACGATGACCTGCTCGTTGGCCCCGATGCTTGCTGCCGTACTGCGGACCGTGCTTGGCACCAGTACCGAACTCATTGCTGCTTTCTTGATGAAGTTTCGACGTGTCTCGGTAATCATGTTATCTCACCTTCCCTGGGAAGCTCTGAGGAGACCGTCTCACTCCACGGATGAGACGGCCTTTCTTGTCTTGTCGTCCCGGATTATAGCCCTGTTTTGACAATCCGGACATCGTCCTCCACGATCAGTTCCCCATGTTAGTCTCTCGAATTCGTGTGTTACGTCTTAACCGGGACAATTCAAAGACTCACCACAAGACACCAAAATCACCAAGAATCAACGGTTTACCTTAAACCGGCCCCAGCAGGTCGATCAGCAGGCAGGGGTTGCTGGTGTCTCTGAGGGATTCATGACCAACACTTGTCTTCCATAAGGAGGCCATCTGCAGCCTGCTCGGCTGGTGATAGGGGTGGACTGAGGAAGGCTCATCACTTCTTCAGGAGTTTGTTCAAGACGCGCGACTCGAGTTCGTCGCCGCCGTTGCCGGGATCCGGCTGGTTCGAAACTTCCCAGAGTTCGCGAGCCGACTTCCTGAGAGACTCCAACTGTCTCGTGACACCAGAGCAGTGTCGACACATGAGCAGATGCAGTTTCACCTCGAGACGCTTCAGCCAGCTCTCATAGAGAAGCTGGTCAGAAGTGATGAGCTTAGTCACATCTCTGCAACTGATCATTTCGGTTTCGCGACTTCCTTTCTTTCGAGACATTCGCGCAGCCGTCCGCGTGCACGAGAAACGAGTACAAACATGTTAGTGCGAGTAACTCCAAGAATCTTACAGACTTCTTCGGTCTCTAGATCCTGCATGTCACGCAGGACAAAGACCTCCCGTTGGGGTGCAGGTAGCCCTCCCATGCAGTCTTCGATGGCTTCCCTCAGCTCTCTGCTCTCGACCAGACGCTGGAGGTCGACCGGTGGGCGAACCCAGTTTCCTTTGGAGTCGAACCTCGATTCAATCACTTCGTCAATGGGATCCTTTTGACTCTCCCGGTACTGGGCACGCCGACGCTCTCTCTTTGTGGTGCAGGATTCCGAAAAGCCAGGTTCGCGTTGCGGACCGTCCCTCGAATCGGTCCAAGGTCTCCAGGAAGGTCAGAAATACTTCCTGCACCAGATCCTCGGCCTCGTCACGCCCAAAACCCATCCCTCGAGATGCTCTAAACAAGGGGCGAGCGTGTTCCTTCACGATTTTCGCGAGCAACTCAGGGTCGCGCTTGCGCAACCCACTGAGCAGATCGGACCCAGAAACAGCAATGGCCGGCATGCGGGTTCTCTAAGTTGTTTTCTAGTTGTCTGTAAGAAACTCCGGACTTCTTCCACTCACTTGCATAGCACGCTGAGCCGAGAAGCGAGGTCCGAAACACTGTAACGCAACAATTATGGTGGAACGGATTTCGGGGTTCAAGGCCCGGCAAGACAC
>JAUVSF010000035.1 GCA_030597245.1 Acidobacteriota bacterium | reverse complement strand
GGTGGCGTCCTGGCTCTTGTGTCGGGGACCTCTCGGCATGGTGTTGTCTCCTGGTCTGGTTCCTGAATGAGGCCGGCCCAAATAGCCGACCCTCCATATAACTAGAACGATCGAGAGACAAAAACTGCGAAAGTTTCCCGAAAACTAGACTGTCCCCTTTGCCCCCTTCGAAACGCTCCCATCCTGAAAACCAGCCTGTCCCCTTTACTCCTCTCGAGCTTGAGTACTCCTCTCGAGCTTGAGAACGATGAGAACGAGACTGTCCCCTTTTACCCCCTTTTACCCCCCTGGGCAGTGAAAGGAGTTCAAGGCGCCCTGAGCCCTCTATTTCCGGGGCATGGATTGTGAGGGCTGGGTTCAGGAGCACCTTCGGGAGCAGGTTCACGACAAAGCCTTTTAATCCGATCAGAGAGCGGCTTCCCTCTCAGATTCACCCCGGTCAGTTCGCCTTCTCGATTCAGAAGCAAGGAGGCGGGAATAGATTTAATTCCGTACCGAAGAGCCAACTCGCCTTCATATCCTCGGAAGTCGGCCACCTGCGGCCAGGGAATCCGATGCCTGCGTAACCACCGCTCAAGCTCCAGACGGCCCGACGTGTCCAGACTGACGCCAATGATTTCCAGTCCCTGACGGTGGTACTTCTTGTAGATCTCTTTCAGATGGGGAAATTCCTCCAGGCAAGGCCCACACCAGGTCGCCCAGAAGTCGATGAGGACGATCTTGCCTTTCAACACTTCCTCGTCCCACTGTTGGTCGGAGAGGTCAATCGCACTGAAGTCAGCCAGGATTTGAGTCCCGGCGAAGGACTCGGCCCCGAGGTAGGCCCCTCCGGCAAGCGAGATGGCTATCAGAGCGAAACAGGTCGAAGCATATCTCAGGTGCCTTTGCTTCATGACTCCTCGTGTCAGAACTCAAGGGAAGTGCTGATGTACAAGGTCCGGGGAAAGCGCGGGCCCCACACGTAACCAGCGTCGCGATCGGGTCCCTGATCCAGATCGTTCTGATAGTAGTTGGTCAGGTTCTTGCTTCCCATAGTAATTACGACTTTGGAGTCCAATCCGAAGGGAAAAGATTTCGATACACTTGCATCCAGTGTCCAGTGGGCAGGACTTGTCTCCAAACGGTCTTCCGGAATATAGCCTGCATAGTGGGGCACTTTCATCCCACCCGTGAAACGCGCTCCAAAGAAAATGTCCACAAACCTAGGATTGCGATAGATGAACGTCGCAACGCCATAGCGATTGGGTGCACGGAAAAAGTCTTTGCTCCCGAAATCCGGCTCCGGTTCATTGAAACGCGAACGCTGCCCCACCCCTCCCACCTGGAGTTCCAGTTCGTTCGTCAGCGCGTACCCGAAGTTGACCTCCACACCGTAGACCCTGGCCTCCCCCATGTTGATTCGGGTGAACTCCACCTCGGCCGTGTCCGGGTCATCGTCTTCCACGACATTGAAAAGATCTTTCAGTCCTGTGTGGAAAAGGTTGAACTCCACGAGCCCGACTCCCCTGCCCCAGCTGGGTTTCCATTCCACACCCACCGTGTAGGTGGTGGATCTCTCCTCCTTCAGATCTTCAGCGTTGCGGATGACTTGACCTTCCCCTCCTACCTGCGTGATGTGCAAATCTTCATCGAACACCTGGGGTGGTAAAAAACCGGTAGCCACCGAAGTGCGCACTTTGACGGTCGGCCGAGCTGACCACATTAAGGCGACTCGGGGAGAGACGATGGGGTGGTCAATCTCAGAGTGTTTGTCGACGCGCGCTCCGTAAACCAGTTCCCAGTTCGGGAAGAAAAACCAGTCGTCCTGAACGAAAAACCCAACGTTGCGGTACGTTTCGTCGTACACACGGTCATAAGCAGGTTGGGCGTCCTGGAGCCCGTCCCATGTAGCTTGGCCTCCCCAGGAAAGAATGTGAGAGGAAAGGAAATGGTTGAACTGGGAATCAATTACCCACAAAGGGTTCCGGCTCTCTCCGTAGGCATTCGGGTCCATGCCGGCCCCGTAATAGGTGTCCCGGTTGGTGTCGGCCGAAGAGATAGCCAGGCGATAGTTGAACTTGGTGCTGGGTGTATGCTGCCAACCGATCCCTCCGGCATAACGTCGGCTGTTGACGGCTTCGGCGATATTGGCCTGGTCCGGAGGCAGGTGCAGTCGGTCGCCGCCCCGGCGGTCCTCACGAATATGGTTGAAGTCCAAGGTCAGCTCCGCCTTTTGATCGAACAGGTTTTGACGGTAACGGGCCCCCAGGGCGCCAAAATCACGTTTCGCCACCTCGGTGAAACCGTCACCATCAAAATCCAGAGGATTCACTCGGTCCACCTGGCCAAAGACCGTTACGGCACTATTGCGATCACCGGAAGCCCAGTCAGCAGAAGTGCTGAAGGTCTGATTCGGCACTCCATTCATCCAACCCAAGCGACCCAGAACAAATCCACTCGTCCTTGACGGGGTATGGGAAATGACGTTTATGACCCCGCCCACTGAACCGGGGCCGTAGACCGCTGAGCCACCTCCTTTAACCACCTCGATCCTCTCCACCATGCGAGCGGGAATCTGCTCGATTCCATACACCTGAGCCAAAGAAGACATGGTGGGCTGTCCGTCGAAAAGGATCTGGGTGTATCGGCCCTCCAAGCCGAGCATTCGAATCTGGGAGAAGTTGCAATTCTGGCAGTTACTCTCCACGCGTATTCCAGGGGTGAACTCCACCGCGTCGGCTAGATTCCTGGACGCAGACAAGTTAATGATCTCGGGCAGGATGATTTCCGTACGGACGGGCACCTCTTCCAGTTTCTTGCCGGTGCGTGTCGCGGCTGTGACCGTGACCGTTTCTTTCAGAATGGCTGGGATCAGAACCAGGTTGATCTGAGTCGGCTCATCGGCTTTGATCCGAACCGCAGTCCATTGCTCCTCAAATCCTTGAGCAGTGACCAGCATCCTGCTGGTTGTCGGATCTACTTCAGGAAAACAGAAGGATCCATCCCTTTGCGTTGTCACGTTCTGATTGCCAGGTTCCAGGAGAACGAGAGCATTTGGCAGAGACGCACCTGAAGAGTCGGTCACAACCCCCTGGAGAGCACAGTGGGTATCTGAGTCGCTGAGGTTGGGCATTGACCTGCGCCAACCGGTCCAAATAGGGGTTCCACCAGGATCCCGCAGTTGAATGATCTCCTGACCCAGGGTAATCTTGGCCGCAATCAAAGCTGGCTTTCCATCCAGTTCGACAAGGGAGCCTTCGACTTTGACCAGATCCCCAGCTTCGATCTTCATGTTCAGACTCTCGATGAACCGCAAGGGTCCCAGATGAACGGTGAGGATTTCTTCACCAGTGTCGAGCAGCAAATGTACGCCGTGCGACCTCCGCTCTGCTGTGATCGTCTTCTCCAGGCGTACGACGTTCCCCGAGACGATCTTCACTGTCGAGGGGTCGTAGGGACGTCTGGCCTCATACCCCGGCCGCCAACCACCTTGCCCAGTGATGGTTGGCGGCTGCAGTGCCAAAACTTCTGCAAAAATTATCACTCCAACCAGGCAACTCAGACCCGAAATCTTTCGTATCCCGCACATGGGAAACTTACTTTCTCCTTAACTTGACGCTGAGAATAGAGGTTAGGCACAGAGACGAAAGTCTCCACTACCCAACTAGACGGAAAAGGGAGTCAACGAAGGGGGTGCGCGAGAGCCACCTGTGTGAAGGATGAGTTCCTGGTAAAAAGTGACTGGAAATAGCGGTATGTCGCAGAGAGTGCAATCGCTGGGAGGCACAAAGAGCTGCAGACCAGTTGCGAGGACCGGGGCTTTTGTGAACTGGCACAGGTTGCAGTTCTCGTCGTAGCCATCCGGGTGGAAGTCGGCAGCTGCCGCCACTGAAACCGAGATTAGAACGGCGACTGTTGTCAACCCGAGCAAAATGATCCAGGAGGAGGGAGTGCCCCTACGTACGATTCGTATCATTCCAGTCCTGGATCGATGGATCGACTTTGTGAGCATCTTTCTTCTACGCCTTACTCTTATCAGTTTATCATCCACTGCAAACAAAAGGTTGCTCCAAAAAGATCGTTTCCCAGCCTCGGGCAAAAAGGAGACGAAAAGGGGACAGGTTGATTCTCTATTGGGAGCGGTGGATGATGCTCCGGCTCGACGGAGAGAAAAAGTACGAGGTTTCCTGGCTCTGGAGTGCAAATCAACTTGGGAGGTTCCCGCCTCGAAAACCAGCCTGTCCCCTTTACTCTCGAGCTTGAGAACGATGAGAACGAGACTGTCCCTTTTACCCTTTTCTTTTACCCCTTTTACTCCCCTCAGTCTTCCGGGGACACTAGCCCGCATAATTCACACCACCAGGAACACCAAGGGCACCAAGGAAACCAGGTGTTTGTTATGGATCCCTTAGAGACACCAGCAAGTCTTGACTACTGATGGACCTGTTGGAGTCTGTTTAACCCGTAATTCTTGGTGATCTTGGTGCCCTTGTGGTGTGTATGATTTGTCCTGACTAGGATAAGGGGCGACTGATTTGGAGGGCGTCCCTTGAGGTGGTCTAGACGGAGAGCTGCGGCCTTTCGATTGCCGGAAAGATCATCAGCGCTCCAGCACCTTAATGCTCGTTCAAGGATCGGATCGCCATCGGAGCTCGACTAGTACGGCCGGGTGATCGGACGCCACCTTGTCATCAACGACTTCAGTGTCAACGACTTCCCAGTGATCCAGACTCCGAATCAAAACGTAGTCAATCACCGATTTCGGAGCCGTAGCATCCACCCAGCCTCCAACCTTCAGGATATTGATAGGATCTGAATTGGGACGGGCATTTAGATCTCCAGCGAGTATAACTGGATATTGTAGATCTTCAGCGAATAAGGCGTTCAGGTGCCGAACCTGATCGACTCTCGTAGTTTCACTCTGGTGACAGAGGTGGGTGCCAACCAAGACGAGGCTCGGAAGACCGTTGTCGGGTTTTACCAGGGCAGCAAGTGCGGCTCTTGGTTCTTCTCCAGGCCGGAAAGGCAATGGATGTGCTTTCGCCCAAACAATCGGAAACCGAGAGAGAATACCTTCCCCATACTCGCCATTTGCATAATACATGGCTCTCCCGAATTCCCCATTCATTCCTGTCAAGGACGCAAGTCGCTGGAGTTGATCCACTCCATCTGACCTGGTTGTAGATCGATCGACTTCTTGCAGCGCCACAACATCCGGCTCCAAACGGGAAATGATGGTAGCCAATCGCTCGTAATCGATCCGCCCATCCATTCCCTCCGCGTGATGGATGTTGTAGGTGAGAACTCTCAGCCGGGGTTCCTCTCCAAAGGTCGATATTACGGAGCAATAAACGCAGAAGAAGCCGAGAAGAAGTCCTTTGTAGAGCCGGAGCAGTTGCATGTCCTTTCTATAACAGAGCAAAGGGAGACAGTACACTCACCGTCATGCAAAGGCCTGCGCATCTGAGCCCCTTGACGATTCAAGGAATCTCAGAGACCGGGGACTTCGCCGTGCAACGTGGTGAGAAAAGCGGGCTCGTCAATGTTCCCGCGCAGTCGCTCAAGAAGTCAGCGGTCTGCAAACAACCGCTGCTGACGTCATTCCAAACGTGAGCTGTGCAAGGGCTAGACGCCGTGAGAATGTTAAACTGTGATTGTCCGATTCGGTGGTTTTCGTCTGAAGCGGGACTCAGAACTGTTGGCCGGCAACAGATCGGTGACCTCGCTACTGTTCTGAGAGTAGAGACCTAATGCTGATTCGAAAAGCCAAAAAGCAAGCCATTAAGAGTTGAAACTCGAGGATCCGAGTCCTATTTCCGCATGGTTACACATAATCCGATAGCTTCGATACTCGAACAGGTGCCGGTCATGATCCTGGACGGCGGAATGGGGACCGAACTGGAACGGCGAGGTGCCGACTTGAGTGATCCTCTCTGGTCGGCAAGAATGCTCATCGATTCGCCTCACCTGATTGAGCAGATCCACTACGACTACTTTCAAGCGGGCGCAGACGTTGCAGTTACAGCCAGCTACCAAAGTACCCTGGAAGGATTTGTGCGCCGGGGCATCGAAACTTCGAAGGCGGAGGAGTTATTGCTGTCGAGTGTTCGACTGTCCTGCCGGGCCAGAGAGCGGTTTTGGGCAGAGCCGAGCCATCGCCGGAACCGTGTCAGTCCCCTGGTGGCAGCTTCAATCGGGAGTTATGGAGCATTCCTGGCCGATGGTTCTGAATTCTCCGGCGATTACGGGCTTACTCTCAATCAGTTGATGGACTTTCATCGGCCACGCCTGAAACTCCTGGCTTCCAGTGACGCTGATCTGATTGCATTCGAGACTATCCCTTCCAAGTTGGAAGGGATGGCCGTGCTCAGGTTGCTGGAGGAGTTTCCGCGTACGGTTGCCTGGATGAGTTTCAGCTGTCGAAGCGGATCTCAGGTTTGCCACGGAGAACCATTCCTCGAGTGTGTGGCGTTGGCGGATACTTGCGAGCAGATTGTGGCAGTCGGACTTAACTGCACAGCACCCCGTTTCGTGGAGAGCCTGTTACGCTCAGCCAGAGGCACCGAAAAACCCCTTGTCGCCTATCCCAACAGCGGCGAAATATGGGACGCCACTTCCCATTCGTGGATTTCTAAAGCGGACACGATCCCCTTCGGGCAGGCGGCCCGTCTCTGGTACACCAGTGGAGCCCGTCTTATCGGAGGCTGTTGCCGGACAGCCCCCGAAGACATTGCTGCAATCTCAGACGCACTCCGCTCCGTGAATAGTCCAGATTCCTCGCGACTCCAACCCCAGCGGGGCGGTGAAATCTCGTGAGAAATGCCTGCCAGAACTCGTGGAACTGCCGGCCGACAAGACGTGAGGCTTAGGGTTTCGTAGACATTCTGTCTAATTCTTCCTGGATCTGATCCTGGGACTCGCGCATCGCTTCTTCCAAGTGTTCGGGATGCTCATGAGAATACATCTCTTGCGGCATTGTCCCGGTCAGCCAACTCGGGTTCATAGGATACACCGCGGGGTCAAAGACCGTGGAGTAGATGTGCCACACGAGGATTGCCAAACTCGCGAGCCACGCTTCCCAGTAGTGGACGACCAGGCTGACATCCAAGACTCCCTTGGGCAGAAGCTGGATGAACCAGTTATCGAACCACAACAGGATTCCCGTAACAATCATGACGGCACTACCCCAGACCAAAGCCCAGTATTCGGCTTTCTCGACATAACTGAACCGGGCAAAACGGGGCGACTCTTTCCGGCGGCCCAGGTTGAACAAGATCTTTCCCCAGAACTGGGAGAAGTCCAGACGGCAAGGTCTCATGTCGATGAAGAATTTTCGCCCACGGCTCGAGAGTCCCAGGTAGAACACGTGCCAAATTACCGTAAGAGTGAAAAGCACGGCGGCGTAACGGTGCACGATTCCCCGGAGTTCGAATCCACGTTCCCAGCCGAAAAACAGCTCCGCAAACCAGCTTTCGCTGAAACGCAAAGCAAATCCGGAGATCACAAGTACGATAAACGTGAGCATCACAAACGTGTGCTGCCAGACTTCGTGAAATCTCATGCGGCGGACCTGAGGTCTCCTCCCAAGTAGAGCCCGGATGTGTCGCACCAAATCGAGACCCCAGTGCAACAGCATGAGGCCGATAATGACGATAATAGCACCTATATAGAGTTTCTCTATAGCATCCGCCAGCGGCGTCCGGAGACCTTCTCCCGAGACTCCATGTATCGGAAAGGAAGCCATTTCGGCAGAGATTCCCGGGTGACAGTCGCCGCAGGTTGACTGAAGATTGGCTGGATAAATGGTGGAAGTGGGATCTGCACTGGGAAGGATCCTGTGTACACCGTGACAGGATGCGCAATTCGCCACGTGGGTGTCACCCGCCTTACTTTTCAGCCCGTGATAGCTGTCGATAAACGTCGTCAACCTTCCAGGCCGCAAACCGTATTTTTCATTAAGCACTGTGGACTCATGGCACGGGGAGCAGGTAGCCTCGGCGACCCGGGATCGAGAAACGGGAGATCGAGGATCTTTCGGTGAGAGGATTCCGTGCTCGCCATGGCAGTTTGTACACACCGGAGCATCGGTCTCCCCTCGCTCTACCAACTGCCCGTGGATTCCTTCCATAAAATCACTTTCCACCCCCTTGTGACACTTACCGCAAGTCTGGGGAATATTGAAATGATTTATCGAGGATTCAGGGTACCCGGGTGAGAATATTTTGTGAGCAGTACCACCTGCAGAATGGCAGTCATTGCAGGTTGCTGCGACGTAGATGCCACCTTTGGTCGCCTTGCCATGCACGCTGTTTTCATAGATCGCGATCGGGTGGTCGATCAGAATCTCGTATTTCTTCGTAATGTCCAGGTTTTCGTGGCACTTTCCACAAGTATCCGGCAGATTGACCGGATGTGTCCGAGCAATCTTCACACTGGAAGGCAGGACATCATGGTCTCCGTGACAGTCCTTGCACTGAGGCATGTCCTCACAAGTCCCGATCGCAGATCGCCCATGTGCCTGATACTCTTCGGATGCCTCGGTGTGGCACATGCGACACCCTTCACATCCGACCGCAAAATCTGAGTCTTCGAGGTGAGGAACCGTATCTCTGTCGATATGGCAACTCAGACAGTCAAATCCCTGATGTGACGAATGCTCGAGATCTTCAGCAAAGGAGGTACCATGTGTGCTCTCAGTATGGCATGCCGCACACTCATCGCTGGTAATCGTTTCGAACTCCTCTTCGTCCTGGCCTGAAACGCTAACGAGGGTTAGCAACATGCTGAGCGTCAGCAGAAAACTTGAAAGCGAGAAACCTCGTGATTTCATCAGCAGTTCTCCAGTGTCCAAATCATTGACTGAAAATATTCAAATGTTCATCTACATTCAAGCTTTTGAGGTAGTAACACACAAACCTGAATGAAATGCTTGAATCCACATCTCAAATAGTCTATCATATGAATTGTGTTTCATATGAAAACATGTTGAATTCTTTTTCACTATGGCGGATGAACCTAGCTGTGCTAGAAAACTGAAAGTATTGTCTGACCGCACTCGCCTTGCAGTCATGGAGTTGCTCATGAAGAAGCCTTCGCACGTCGGTCCGCTCATTGAGGCGCTTGGAGTCGAACAGAGCCTTCTTTCCCATCACCTCAAAGTCCTGCGTGAGGCGGGGCTCGTCGTAGCAAGCCGCGACGGCAAGTCCGTCCTCTACCGTTTGGCGCCAGAGGCGAAGACGGACTCGGGCAAGGCCATCAACCTGGGGTGTTGCCAGCTTCTTTTCGAGCCTGGGCAGCACCCACATCGTTGAGCTGGCGGCAAGCGGGAAATGACCT
Organism: Acidobacteriota bacterium; assembly: GCA_030597245.1. Classification (GTDB taxonomy): domain Bacteria; phylum Acidobacteriota; class UBA6911; order RPQK01; family JAPXNP01; genus JAUWTT01. The sequence continues at coordinate 10,559 of JAUVSF010000035.1, read as the reverse complement.
TCCTTTTCTGAATTGGCAACCGACTGAGGGACTCGGTGATGACGGGTAAGAGCAAATATAGTTACTACGTAGAGGGAACCGCTCTGGAAGTCGAGGATCGGCCCAGAAAGTTCCTTCAGGCCTTTGCTGCTGTGTTGGAGCATTCCAGCTATTCCCTTCCTCTCGAGGTTTACACCCGCTTGGGTGCAAAGTGCAGTCGCTGTGCCGCGGCATGCCAACTGTACGAAGCTACCCAGGATCCTCAAGACATCCCGTGCCACAGGTCGGAACGCTTGCTGCGGATTTACCGGCGTTACTTCACCAAGACGGGAACGCTGGCGGCGCGCTTTCTTGGAAAGGGCTTCACCTTGACCGATGAGTACTTAGATGAAATGGCCGATGCCTTTTATCGCTGTACGGCCTGCCGGAGGTGTAAGCTCACTTGCCCGATGGGAATCGACCACGGATTGATCACCCACCTGGCACGTTGGCTGCTCGCCGAAATCGAAATCGTACCCAAGGCCCTCCAGGTAGCGGTTCGCGCACAACTCGAAGGGGTGGGGAACACTTCGGCGATTCCGGTACCGGCCCTGATCGATACCTGCGAATTCCTCGAGGAAGAGTTTCGAGACATCTACGAAGTCGATGTGAAGTTTCCGATCGATGTGGAAGGGGCTGAATACGTCTTCTTCCCGGCGGTTTCCGACTTCCTCATGGAGGCCGACACCTTGATGGGAAACGCCGCTGTCATGCAACTCACGGGTGGATCCTGGACCATTGGAACCGGCAATTTCGACGGCATCAACTACGGCCTTTTCTACAGCGATCGGATGATGGAACGGATCGTCCGGAACGTTGTGAGTGAGGTCGAACGCTTGAAGGCGAAAAAAGTTCTGGTCGGAGAGTGTGGTCATGCGACTCGGAGCGCCTGGTTCATTCCTACATTCTGCGGCAAGGAAGCGCCTGAAGTTGTTAATTGCCTCCAGTATGCCTGGCAGCAAATCGAGAGTGGAAACCTCCCGCTCAAGGAGGGTGTCAAAATCGAGGAACGCACTACTTACCATGACCCCTGCAACATTGCCCGTGTGGGGAGGATTACGGAAGAGCCGAGAGAAATCTTGAAACGAATCTGTTCCGATTACGTTGAGATGACTCCGAACCGTACCGAGAACTATTGCTGTGGAGGAGGCGGTGGAACCGTTTCTATCGATGAGATCCGCGCGTTCAGAACCGGCCCACTGGGGCAGCGCAAAGCAGAGCAGATTAGAGCAACTGGAGCCAAATATGTGGTTTCGCCCTGCGCCAATTGCAAGAAGCAACTGAGGGAGCTTTGCGAAGACAACGGGCTGGATGATGTGGAGGTCGTCGGCGTTCATGATCTCCTACTGAGAGTTGTGGACCTGAAACGTGATGTGCCGGAAGTTGAGAACCGTGAGGCTGCGGAAGAAGCGGAACAGAAGCTGTACGTCCCTGCCTCTGTCGGGGCTGCAGCTAAGCAAGATTTGAAGATCTCAGACGACGAGGAATAGTAATGGAATCGTTGTTACATTTCGCCCGGGGACCAGGTTTCCTCTTTGCCTTTGCTTTCATGGTTTTGGGTTTGCTGAGGCACCTTTTTCTAATGATTTGGCAAATCGCGAGAACCTACATTCGTGCAGGTGACAAGAGTCTCCCTTATTCGGCCATCGCCATCTCGTCTCTCGAATGGATGTTTCCCATTCGCAAGCTTCGAGACCAGCCAGTGTTCAGCTTGACCTCAATCATATTCCACCTCGCAGTGATCATTGTTCCAGTTTTCCTTCTCGGTCATATTGAACTCTGGCAGAGAGGCATCGGGCTCGCCTGGCCCGGCATCAGCAACTCTCTTGCAGATGTCTTGACGGTTGTGGCGATCGTGACGGGGTTGGCACTCCTGCTTCAACGAATCACGGCCAGGGCCACGCGGTCTCTTTCACGTTTCCAGGATTACGCCTTACCGCTATTGATCACGATTCCCTTTGCCACGGGCTACCTGATGATGCACCCGGCGATCAACCCATTTCCCTACACTCTCACCTTCCTCACCCACTTGGTGAGTGCCAATCTTCTCTTCATTCTGGTGCCCTTGACAAAACTGAGCCACATGGCCCTGCTTCCAGGATCTCAGCTTGTCTCCGAACTGGGCTGGCACTGGCCACGTGATGCCGGCAGTCGGGTTGCTGCCAGCCTCGGAAAGGAGGGTGCGCCAGTATGAGTCAGGCCATGGCAATTCTCATCGACGTTACCCGCTGCACCGGGTGCGAAGCGTGTGTGGAGGCGTGTAAAGAAGAAAACGACCTCGGAAAGGATTTGCCGCGTCGTTGGAAGCAGAGAATAGACGATCTCTCTGCCACCCGTTACACAACTATCACTAGACGTCCTGACAATCATTTTGTACGCCAACTTTGTCGTCATTGCCTTGAGCCGGCATGTGTATCGGCCTGCATTGTCGGCGCACTCACCAAGACGGAGGAAGGCCCTGTTATTTACGATCCGGACAAATGCATCGGGTGCCGCTATTGTATGATGGCGTGCCCCTATGGAATTCCCCGTTATGATTGGGAACAGCCAACACCATTTGTCAAGAAATGTACCCTCTGTTATCCCCGGCTCCAGGAGGGCCTTCTCCCGGCGTGCGTTGAAGCCTGTCCTTACGATGCAACCTTCTTCGGACCTCGAATCGAAATGCTGGCGGAAGCCCACCGTCTCATCGAGGCCGAGCCGGAGCGGTACCTGCCAAGGGTATATGGGGAGTACGAAATTGGGGGCACGTCGGTACTCTACATCTCAGATATCCCCCTCGACTTCCTGAGCTTCAGGCCGGATCTGGGCAACGAACCGCTACCACAACTGACTTGGGCGGCCTTGTCAAAGGTCCCACCCATCGTAGCGGGGGTCGGCTGCATTATGACCGGCGTCTGGTGGGTGGTGAATCGGCGTATGCAGCTAGCCGAGGAAAAGCATTCTCGTGATACGAAAAAGGAGCAGGACGGCAGTGACTCGTGAGAAGGTTCTGAAATCGGTCCTCTGGTTCTTCACCGGAATCCTGGCGACCGTAACGGTTGCGCGTTTCCTGAAGGGACTGGGAGCCACGACGGCTCTGAACGACGCGACGCCCTGGGGACTCTGGATCGCCTTCGACGTAATGTCGGGAGTGGCTCTGGCCGCCGGAGGCTTCATGGTCGCTGCAACCGTCTATATTTTTGGCCGGAAGGAGTACACACCCTTTGCGCGGCCCGCTATTCTCACCGCCTTCCTCGGGTATGCCGCCGTTTCGGTCGGGCTGCTCTATGACTTGGGAATTCCCCTTCACGTGTGGCATCCGATTATTTATCAGCAATACCATTCGGTTCTGTTCGAAGTCGGCATTTGCGTGATGCTCTACTTAACCGTACTCTTCCTGGAGTTCTGCCCTGTCATTCTGGAGCATTCTTGCTTTCGCCACCCTCTTTTTCGCAAAGTCCACGAGTTGTTGAAAAGTTTCGCCATCCCGCTCGTAGTCGCAGGAATTGTCCTCTCGACACTGCACCAGTCCTCTTTGGGCTCTCTTTTCCTGATCACGCCCTACCGGGTTTACCCGCTCTGGTACAGTCCGATCATATGGATTCTCTTCCTTATCTCGGCTGCAGGGCTTGGATTGACGGTCGTAATCACAGAATCTCTTTTCTCGAGCTGGTTCTTCCGGCACAAATCAAACCTGCGATTGCTTTCCCATCTGGCGCGGGCCGCATCGGTGATCCTATTCTTCTATTTGGCTCTCCGCCTGGCGGATTTGGCGGCAAGAGGTCAACTCGGGTGGGTACTGACTGGATCGTGGCAAGCACTTGTGTTTGTTCTGGAGCTGAGCCTGGTAGCCCTGGCTGTGATCTTATTTCAGTCCTCCCGGATACGTACGTCCAGCGTTGGTTTGTCAATCGGAGCACTTCTGAGTATTGCAGGCGTCATCGGATACCGCTTCAACGTCAGTATTGTTACGTTTAGCAGACCCGAGAATATGTCCTACTTCCCAAGCTGGATTGAGATCGTCGTCACGCTTGGGATCATGGCCGGAGCCCTTCTAGTCTTCATATTTTTTGTTGAACATCTTGCGGTCTTTCCGTCGGAAAGTGAGGTTGACGAACCCGCGTTCGCGCACCCCTCTGCGTCGCTGGCGGTGAATGACCCGCTCACCATGCGGTTGTTACTTCCTGAGTCAATCGCTGCGGTACGACGTTACTCGTTGGCTGCCCTTATCGGAGCGGCATTAGCAGTTTCCTTACTTTCTGAGAACGTCCGGTCGGGGGCTTTCGACCTCAAAGAGCCAGTCTCACCTCCCCTCCAAGTTACTGGCTCCAGTGAGCCCTCGACCGGTGTTTCAAGTATTACTCGTCTCCTGGCCGTCTTTCGGGAAAGACAGCGTTACGAATCAGATTCAGTGCGCCTTTTTCTCATCGATGGAAATCGCAATGGCCGACTCGTCGTCTTTGATCACGACGCCCACGCTGTGCGGCTCGGGGGCCAGGCTGCATGCGCCACGTGCCACCACGAGAACCTGCCATTTCGTGAGAACACTTCTTGTCGGGAGTGCCATCGAGACATGTACTCTCAAACCGACATTTTTCGCCACCCCGATCATGTACAGAAGTTGAACGGCAACCAGGGCTGTGTTCGCTGCCACACCGAACCCGGGATGATCAAGACCCGCGATACCTCTCTTTCGTGTGGTACGTGTCATACCCGCCGGCCCGAAGCATCCCGGATTATCCAGTCGAATGAAGAGGGATTGAAGGGCCTGGCCCCTGGCTACATGGACGCAATGCACAACCTCTGTACGCGATGCCATCGGATGATGGTGGAGGAAAGCCCTGCAGATTACGAAAGAGCCTTCGCCGAATGTGCCCACTGTCATGAGGAGCAAGGCAGCTCCTACGTTCATGACCTGGGACCATACAGCGCCGAGGGAAAACTCTAATCCCATGGAAGACTTGAGAAAATGGATACGACAGGAACTCTGGGATCAGGTGCCGGTCTCCATCTCCGTGATAGACCGAAGCTTCCACATTATTGAGGCAAACCGTTGTTTTGTGAATACCTACGGAGAATGGCGGAAACGCCCTTGCTATGAAATCTATAAAGGCAGGGCTGAGCGCTGCGAGAATTGTGCCGCAGCCGAAACCTTTGAGGACGGGCAAGTGCGTATCCGGGAGGAAACGGGTATCGTGCGGGACGGCTTACAAACCTACTATCTGGTTCACATGCTTCCCCTCGTCCGGCCGAGCGGCGAACTTCCCTACATTATTGAAATGTCAACGGATATCACCGCCTATAAGGTTTTGGAAAAAGAGAAGCTCGAGGCGGAGCGTCTGGCAGCAGTCGGTCAGACTGTAGCGGGCCTGGCCCATGGTATCAAGAATCTGCTCATGGGCCTGGAAGGTGGGATCTATGTCTTCAGATCCGGCATGCAACAGGCAGACAGCGAACGCATGGTCAAGGGTTGGGCAATGCTCGACGAGAACATCGCCCGGATATCCACCTTTGTTAAGGAATTCCTGGAGTTTGCCAAGGGCCGTGTTCCAAAGGTTCACCTTGTCTCTCCCAACCAGATTGCCCAGCAAGTATTTGATCTCTTCGAGCACAAGGCTGAACTCGCCGGCATCTCTCTTCGGTCTGACTTTCAGCCCAATCTCCCATACGCATTGATGGATGAGGACGGAATCCATACTTGCCTTGTCAATCTCGTCTCCAACGCTTTGGATGCCTGCGAGATCAGTGATAAATCTGACCGAAGCGTAGTTTTGTCCACAGGCGACGAGGACGGAGTTCTCGTTTTCAAGGTATCTGATAATGGGACCGGGATGGACTACGAAGTGAAGAAGCACGTTTTCACGAACTTTTTCACTACCAAGGGCTCGGACAAGGGGACAGGTCTTGGTCTTTTGACTACTAAGAAAATAGTGCAGGAACACGGGGGGCGCGTCTCTTATGAATCCGCCGAAGGGGAAGGATCCGTGTTTCGCTTGCAGTTCCCCAGAGACCGCCTTCCCCATCTAGGAGAGGAAGCAAAATCGGACGTGTTTTGCGTGACGGGAGGGTAATTACAATGGCGCTACCCGAAGAGAAGACGATCCTAGTGGTTGACGATGAACCCGATGTCAGGCAGTATCTAGCCGCCATCCTTGAAGATGCCGGCTTCAATGTATTAACAGCTGCAGACGGAGAGGAAGCTCTCAGATCGATCCGTCAGCAGAGGCCTGATTTCATCTCCCTTGACTTGATTATGCCGCGCAAGTCAGGCCAAAAGTTTCTGTATGAGTTGCGGAAAGATAAGGAACTCGCTCGAATCCCTGTCTTAATCGTCACGGCTCATGCACGCGATGATCTTGGCAGGGACGACCTCCGGGACATTTTGCAGAGCAGTACCATGTCGGGTCCAGGAACCTACCTGGAAAAACCGATCAAACCACTCAGCTACGTCCGCAGTATCCAGCGCGCGCTTGGAATCGAAGAAACTCAGGACACTTCCGAAAAACTCGGCCTCAAGGAAGCACTCCAAAACGAGTTGCAAGGGGCCGATTCGGACGCCCTTCGCAAAGCCTTGGAGGCCTTGAAGGCTTCAACAAAACGGTAACACATGCAAACGGCTCGGTTAGGAAAGGAGCCATCTTATGGTTTCTCAAGTCGGGAATACAGCCACAAAGATCCTCATCATTGATGACGAACCTCATGTGGTGACTTATCTGGAAACCCTTTTGCAGGATAACGGCTACAAAACGGTTTCGGCGGCTAACGGCCGCGAGGCGATGGAAAAGGTGAAGACCGAAAAGCCGGATCTCATCACTCTTGATATCACGATGCCGGAGCAGTCTGGAATTCGCTTCTATCGCGATCTCAAGGAGAATCCGGAGTCGGCCGATATCCCCGTCTTGGTGGTAACCGCCGTTACCGGTTACGGTGGCGATCCGACTACCTTTGAGAATTTCCTCAAGAGCAGGCGACAGATTCCTCCTCCGGATGGATTCTTCTCGAAGCCCATTGACCAGGACGAGTTTCTTCGGGCTGTGAAGGAACTGGTCAACCAGGGGAGCCAAGCCGGATAATACAAACACCTGAGACACAAGGGACACAAAGTCTTCTTGGTGCTCTTGGTGGTAATTCCGGGAATCATCTCGGTTAGGGCGCTCCGCGGCCACACTTACTGGCGTGTTAAACCGTATTCCTTCAGGCGGGATTGCAGCGTCCGGAGGCTGATCCCGAGTTCTTTCGCCGTCACCTGTCGATCACCACTGTTTCGTTCCAACGAGTCCAAAATGGCTCTTTTCTCCATCTCGGTCAGTGTGAGATTCCGTTTTTCCGAACTCTGCGAATCTGAGGGATGCCGAAAAGGAAGATCTTCCACTTCAATCGCGGCGGAGTGACTCACTATCAGCGACCTTTCGATCGCATTTTGGAGTTCTCTCACATTTCCCGGCCAGTCGTACGAAACAAGCGCTTTTTCCGCATCGGGGCTCAAGAGTCGCGGGTTGATCGCCATCCTCTTCGAAATCTTCTCTAAAAAGTGTCGGCCTAAGGGCAAGATGTCTGCACGTCGATCGCGAAGAGGAGCTATATGAATCGGGAAAACGTTAAGCCTGTAGTAGAGGTCATCGCGAAAGCTGTGCTCCGCCAAGGCTTTTTCGAGATCCCTGTTCGTTGCTGCTATTACCCTCACATCCACCACGACCGCTCTCGTCCCTCCAACCCTCTCAAACTGTCGCTCCTGCAGAACACGAAGCAGCTTAGTCTGCAGATTCATCCCCATTTCACCAATCTCATCCAGGAAGAGAGTCCCCCCGTGGGCGAGCTCGAATCGTCCCTGCCTTGTCTGAGTTGCCCCTGTGAAGGCACCTTTCTCGTGCCCGAAAAGCTCCGACTCCAGAAGCGTCTCAGTTAGGGCCGCACAGTTGACGGCAACAAAAGGCCCGTCTGAGCGGTCGCTTCGCCGGTGAATAAACCGGGCAATCACTTCCTTCCCGGTTCCGGACTCTCCCGTCAGAAGAACGGTCGTCGGTTGGGGTGCAACCTGGGTGGCGAGCTTCAAACCCTGCCTCATCTCCCGGCTGTCGGCAATGATATCGGAAGGGAACTCAGCTTCCTTTTCTTCCTGGTGTATGGTCTCTCGAGCAATGAGCGTCCGTTCTCGGAGACATCGTGCAACGGTCAGACGCAGTTCCTCTGGGCTGGCAACCGGTTTGGTAAGATAGTCTTCAGCGCCCAACTTGACCGCTTCGACCGCAGTGTCTATTTTTCCATAAGCTGTCAGCACAATAACCGGGGTCTCCGGCGTTGTTTTTTTGATCCATCGCAGCAAGTCGATACCAGAAATTCCAGGCATCTTCTGGTCAGTAATTACCAGGTCGAAAGTGCGACTTTTCAGTAGTAGTAACGCTTCTTCCCCCTTGGCAGCAGAAACGACAGAGTAAGTCTTCTCGAGCGTCGCCCGCAGCAATTGCCGCTGGGCGGGTTCATCATCGACCACAAGAATGGATCGCAGCACTTTTGACATAGCTAAATCCTAGCGGGACTCCTCTTTCAACAAAGACTGTACCTCACTCTTCGGAAGAGCAATCTTTCCACGGGGAATCTCAACGGTGCAGTTGGCTCCCACATCGGTATTGTTTGTAAGCGAAATACGGCCTCCAAAGCGTGTGACAATCTGAAGACAGACGGAAAGGCCCAGCCCACTTCCTCTTACCTTGGTAGTCTTGAAAGGTTGAAACAACTCCTCTGGATCGGTATCCCCAATCCCTGATCCCTGGTCTTTCACCGTGATGACAGCCTTTCTCCCACTCCTGGCATGCAGATCAACGGTGACTGGTCCTCCCTTTGGACTGGCTTCAACAGCATTTCGGATGATGTTCAGTAGCACCTGTTTGAGGCCATCTCGGTCGGAGCTGACGGTGATCCTCTCTTCGCTTGAAGAGACCGACACGGTGACGTCAGTCTTTTCCGTCTCCTGCCGAATCAGGGCAACGACTTCTTTAGCGAGGCTGACGAGATCGAATTGGCTCAACTGTAATTCCCGTGTTCGTGCAAAACTCAAGAGATCAGTTACCAGGCTCTCTAGTCTCTTAGCTTCCTCTACCACCGTCTTTAGCATGGCCTGTGTTGAATGTTCCGGGGGCAGTTCTTCCCGCGCAACCTGCGTGAGACCCTTCATTGCACCCAGGGGATTTCGAATCTCGTGGGCGAGTGTGGCCGACATTCTGCCGAGCGCAGTCAGGTGTCTCTCCGACTCTTCCCGCACTTTCAGATGAAGGAATCGGCGAACAGTGTGGATAAGGTAAAGGCTTAGACTCCAGAGAGCCAGCAGGGCAATTCCAGAGACGATGACGTGAACGTAAGCCTGTCTCACCAGAAAATCAGCTTCGGCTGCATTGAGGCCCAGGGCTATCCGACCCACGATGAACCGATTCGTGTCCCACCGGGGGCCACCCCCTCCGGACATCTCATGGACGTACAGATACTCGCCGGAGGAAATCTGATTCTTGAGTGCATCCAGGTCTGCGGGGACCACTGCTCCTTCAAATCCGGCCTGGCCCAGGATGTTCCCCTCACGATCGAAAAGCACCACAAAAAGCAAGCTCTCCCGATGCTCCTCGTAGACTCTGTCAATTGCCTGTTCCCAAAGAAGCTGATTGCTTCTGCGGCCACGGCCACCGCCCGCCTGGCTGATCGTCCTGGCAAGGTCGCGCGCACGGTTCTCGAGATACTCCGTTCTTAATCCCTTGAGGGTGATGAATGAATGTCCGGCACTCATGATCAGAGCCAGAGATATCGAACTGATCAGGAAAAGAACGACTCTGGTTGGAAACCCGATGTTGGATTGTTTTCTGTTTGCTGTCCCCATGTGATTTCGTGGCAGTTGGAGCCGCCCCTATTCTACCGTGAACTTCTTCCTTGAAAACCCCTTGCATTCCGTGGAAGAAGATGTGACAGCGGGACCTCACAACGTCTTCTCGCCCTGCCACCCGAAACACCGTCTAACTGTTCCTCGCCATTGGGTAAAGCAATCACCTTTCCAGAGTGAGGAATGCCGGGAAGTGTTGTTGCTAACTGACTGTAGAAGAGCAGTTTAGAAACCTGCGTGTGAAGTGGCGCCTGCCGAACCGCAAATCCCGCAGTGCAGAGTTTGCACACAGAGGACCCGCGGAAGTGCACCTTTTGCAGAGCTGGAAAGTGACGACTGATTTACTCAAGAAAAAGTTCAGTTGTCGGCAACATGAAGATAATAAAGAGGTTGCACCTACGCACGTCTCGTCGGTGAAAACTCGTCAGTTCCGGCACGGGAAATGCGTCTACAGCACGCAGAACGATATGAGAAAGGAGCACAAAATGCGAAACAAACGAATCTTAGCGGCGCTCAGCCCGGCACGAGTGGTTCCAGGGGCCGTGGAAAAGGTCGCGGACGAAACTGATCCAAAGAGAAATCCAAGTGTTATCAGACTTGTACCGATGATAGGAGAACAGAAATGAAAAAAACAACAATGACTATCTTTCTAATATGTATGTTGAGTCTTCCCTTTTTGAGTTCGAGCTTCGCTGGC
>JAUVSF010000693.1 GCA_030597245.1 Acidobacteriota bacterium | reverse complement strand
CGCCGAACCTTTTCCACTCCGTTCGAAGCTTTGCCTGTCGATCATTGTTTCGCCGAGATAAAGTTGAATCTCGCTATGCAATATCCGGTCGGAACGGTCTTCGTGCGAGTCGCTCAAAGATATTCGAGCCACTATCGAATGCGGGTAGGAGTCCGAGTAGACTTGTCTTTGAAGCCGTACATCCTCGATAAAGGCGTTACGGGCAGGCTCGCCCACGTCTCTTACACTAAACCGGACGTCACCGGGGATCTGTACCTGAGACATGGCATCGAGGTCGAACCCTGCCGACTGCAGGTCGGTAATCAGAAAGATTTCTTTGGAGGGGCTCGTAGCCTGTTCCAACTGCTGGGCCGCAAGATCGAGGCCTGCCGCATAGGAAGTCGACTCGGCTGACGGCTGCAAGCGCTCGCGAATCGAACGAGTGAGCCGGCCACTTTGCCATTCCCATCCGGTAAGTGGCTCCGCCCGCTGAGCAAACTGAGCGAGCAAGGCCTCATCGCCCGGTTTGAGTTCCTGCACCCGTTCCAGAGCCGCATCGACGGCTCGCTCCCAGACAACCTCGCGAGACATGCTGAGGGAGCGGTCTACAAGAATAACCACCGATTGCTGCAATTCGGCCGAGGTTGAGTCAAAGTGAAAGAATCCCGCCACGGGATGGGCAAAAGCAGCGACCAGCAAAAGGATGGCCAGGCACCGCAAGAGCAGGAGTAAAGGGTTGCGGATATTCCGGCGCCGAACTTCGTGGATAGGAATTCTCCGCAGGAACATCAGCGACGAGAAGATCAAGGGAGTTCTCGTCTCCCTCCGGGTCAGGTGCAGGACCACCGGGACGATCACGGCAGCCGCGGCAAGCCAAACAAGTGGTGTCAGGAACTGCAATCAAATCCTCCTGCTACGTGCCGATAGATAACGGAACAAGGCCGCGTCGAGCGGCTGGTCTGTCCTCAGCACTTCATAGTCAATCTTGACGTTTCGACACTCTTTCTTCAATGTCGTCATATGGTCGTTAAGTTCCCGCAAGTACGCCTCCCGGGAATGTTCAGAGGTGAAAGGAATCTGCTCACCGGTCTCGATATCTTCCAGGGTCGCGACGCCTTCGAGGGGCATCTCCAGTTCCAGCGGATCAAGAATGTGAAAAAGGAGCACGTCATTACCCCTGTAGTGAAAGAATCGTAGCGCTTTAGCCAGTTCCTCCGGATCTTCATAGAAGTCGCTGATCAAGATGACGAGGCTTCTTTTGCGCACGAAGCGCGAAAACTCCTTAAGAGTTTCGGCGATGCGAGTTTCACCGCCAGGCTTGATACTTTCCAGGTGGCGCAGCAGAGACATGAGCTGGCCATGCCGTGTTCTGGGGGGAGTCACTTGTCCAATGGTCGAATCAAAGCTGATCATCCCGACGGCGTCGCTCTGACGAGTGGAAAAGTAGGCCAGTGAGGCGGCCAGGAACCGAGCATAATCGATCTTCGTAATCTCGTTGGAGGAAAAGAACATGCTTTTACTCGTGTCCACGAGCAAGAAGACTTGCGTATTTGTGTCTCCTTCGAACTTCTTGACGTAGAAGCGGTCGGTTCTCCCGTAGACTTTCCAATCGACGCTGCGTGTATCATCCCCCGGAGAGTATTCCCGGTATTCGGCGAACTCCATGCTAAAGCCGTGATAAGGCGATCGGTGCAGTCCGGCCACGAAGCCTTCGACCACTGTTCTGGCAACCAGGTGAAGATTATTGGCGGTGGCCAGAATCTTGGGGTCGATAAATCGAGTGGATAATGCGGCGTGACCTTTCATTTAAGCTCCGAGCCGGGCTCTGGAACGGTTTCAAGTAAGCGGCCGATGATCTCGTCGGCCTTCACGTTTTCCGAGTCGGCATGGAAATTGGTCAGTATCCTGTGTCGAAGGACCGGTTTGGCGAGGGCTCTGATGTCTTCGCAGGCCACATTGTACCGGTTGTGCATCAGGGCTCGGGCTTTTCCGCCGAGGACTAGATACTGTGAAGCGCGGAGACTGGCACCGTAATTGAGCCACTCGTTTACAAAATCGGGGGCCTCAGGGCTGCCGGGCCGGCTGGCGCGAGCGAGACGCACTGCATAGCGTGTTACGTCTTCCGAGGCAGGGATCTTCCGTATCAATTCCTGGTAGTTCAGGATCTCGTCACCCGAAACGACCTGTTCGACGACTTCCGGTGGTCTTCCGGTGGTCCGGTTGACCACATCGATCTCCTCCTGTTCGCCCAGGTAATCGATGACTATGTTCAACATGAAGCGGTCCAGTTGGGCTTCAGGAAGCGGGTAGGTGCCCTCCAACTCGATCGGGTTCTGAGTGGCGAGGACAAAGAACGGAGGCTTCAGGGTATAGGTCTTTCCAGCGACCGTAACCTGCTTCTCCTGCATTGCCTCCAGAAGAGCGGCCTGGGTCTTCGGAGGCGTCCGATTGATTTCGTCGGCCAGAACAAGATTCGAGAAGATTGGCCCCGGTATGAACTCCAGGTGCCTCTTGCCCGTACTGCGGTCTTCTTCGATGATCTCGGTGCCGGTGATGTCGGCCGGCATCAGGTCGGGCGTGAACTGGATCCGCTTG
>JAUVSF010000619.1 GCA_030597245.1 Acidobacteriota bacterium | reverse complement strand
GCAGGAAAGATCGTGCCGCAACTCATGTCCAAGAAATGAGACAGGTGTCGTTGTGGAGCCACCCATCACAACTCTCCCAATGGCGGAAGCGTCCGGGTCAGATAGCGGTGCCAATGGCGGTGCCAGGGGAAACTTTCTTAACTTTGTTTGATTCGCCCACCCGAATCCCTCGAGACCTTCCTCACAGACCCCTCCCCGATCAAGAAAATTTACAGCGTTTCTCCTGGCACCACTACAGGAGAATGCAACCTAATTGGTGCCACATCTCACTTTACGACTTTGGCGAGAGATGTCGTTTGGGCGCCAGGCTATAGAAACTTTGGGAGTTGAATAATCGATGGTGGATCCGAGGGCTTTCTAAGATTCTAAGCCTGGTACGAACTAAAACCCGAGGCCTCACGATCCGCGGAAAGAGGAATGTAGATGGGCTCGATGATCTCTTTGGGCGTTGGTCATTTGCCGACCAGTGCAGGTCCGCTGTTCTGTAGTTGTTGGATCGTAACCACGGAACTGGCACGCATCACGCCGATATGCCGCTTCGGGGTGACGACCTCACTGACCCGCTGTCGGAATCAGTTCGCTTATTCAGCCTCCGTTTCATTATTGAGGATCGCGTTCAGGACATCGATCTTCCGGACCCGGACATAACTTTCAGAATCGCAAAGCCGCGCGTTGATCGCATCCACCCTTTCCACCGCGTCCCGGATGATTTCGTCCTCGGTCCTTTCGGGTGCCGTCCTCTCCAGTGCCGTCGCGATTCTCTCCAGTGCTGTCTGTATCGGTTTCAGATCTTTCCCGTCCATCATTACGTCCCTTTCAGCCGAGCGTATCGGCGTGGTGCACGGACCGACTTCTCGCCTTACCCACATCTCATCGATTTCTGAGATTGCTCGTGCCAAGCAATACGGGATCACCGCACATGCGACCCCGAGCCCCAATGCTGCACCTATCTCGGTGCGGTGCCGGGCACCTTGAGGCTTGATTGGTTGACAACTCACACAGGTTGTGTGATATTTATCAACCAGGAGGACTCGTGACGCAGCAGACAAAAGGATCAGCCCTCGGGGGGCGCTTGAAGATGTTTCGTCTTTCAAGGGCGATGACGCTCGACGAGCTAGCATCTGCAACCGGGGGTTTGGTGACGAAGCAGGCGGTTTCAAAGTACGAGCGTGGGTTGATGCTGCCCGCGCCCCGTGTCTTGAACGCTCTGGCGGGAATTCTGGGGGTAAAGGCCACTGAACTACTCGCGCCTCCGTCCATTCATGTCGAAGTTCTGGCATTTAGAAAGATGAGCCGCCTTGCAAAGAAGGAGCAGTATCGCGTTGAGGGTCTGGTTTCCAGGATGCTGGAACAGCGGGTGAAGCTCCAACAGGCATCAGGACAGGACAACGACCGAGAGATTCCCGTCTCGAAGTACCGGCCCTCGGCACTCGAAGAGTGTGAGTCGATCGCTGCGACGGTGCGCAATTCATGGTCCTTGGGAGCAGATCCGATTTCATGCGTGACCGATGTTCTCGAAGAGCACCATATCCATGTGCTCGAGCTCGAAACAGAGAGAACGTTTGACGGATTGGCTGCCGTCGCCCGAGATGAGTCAGGAGTGATTAAGGCTGCGGCTGTCGTGAGCCGAAAAGGCCTTCCTGGAGAGCGCCAGCGCCTTAATCTGACGCACGAACTCGGTCATCTGGTGATGAGAGAATCCCCAGATGTCGATGATGAGAAGGCTGCATTCCGATTCGGTGCGGCTTTCCTGGCGCCGAAAGACTTGGTTCGAAAAGACGTTGGCAGTACTCGTCGGAAGATTTCGCTTATTGAATTAGTCTTGCTGAAGCAGAGATATGGAATGAGCGTGCAAGCCCTGATTTATCGACTCCGGGATCTCGGTATTATCGGCGAAAACCATGCGACAGTCCTGTGGAAGCAGATCAATGCCCGTGGATGGAAGAAAGAAGAGCCGGGAGCACTCCGACCGGAGCGTCCGCAGTGGGCTCGACGGGCAGCTTTCCGCGCTATCGCCGAAGGGTCTTTGACGGTCGATGAGGCGGAGAGCATAATCGGCGTCAAGACTGAGCGGTCACAACACGCCGAGTTGACCGACCGTCGCAATCTGATGAAGCTACCAATGGACGAGCGAAAACGCCGTTTGAGAGCCGACGCTTTGCGAGCAAGAAACGATTATCTCCAGGACAAAGAGTGGATGACCCTGCTCGGCGGGGATCTCCTCCCGGATGAATGATCCGAAACCAACCCGAGGAGAAATCTGGTGGGTTGACCTTGACCCAACGCGGGGCTCGGAAACCTCCAAGACTCGGCCCGCTGTCGTTGTCAATACGGATGCCGTGTCAGAGCTTCCGGTCCGACTTGTTGTACCGTTGACCGAGTGGAAAGATAAACACACGGAATGGATCTGGCGCCTCCCTGTAGTCCCGAGCCAGACAAACGGGCTCACGAAGAAGTTCGCAGCTGACGCCCTACAGATTCGTTGTGTATCAACTGAACGATTCAAAGAACGGATGGGAAGACTTGAGGCCGATTTTCTCGCCGAACTCAGTGCAGCGGTAGCGCTTATCGTGGACTTTGAGTAGGGCCGAAACATCGGTGGATGGTATCGCGCCTCATCACGAAGGCTGAAGGGGCAGGCACCTTTTCAAAGGTGTCCGGCACCGCTTTGCAGAATTGATGGCAGGATGAGGCTCAGCGGACAAAAAGACAAAAACATGTGGGTACCATGTGAAAAGGGGCGTTGGTGGTAGGCGGCTGATCCTGTTAGGGGCGTCGGTCCCGGGGATGAGTCGGTTCGAGATGACCCAACCGGTGGAATTGTTTGATCAGTCGCCAGGCTCCCCGAGGGCCGTCCGGAGCCCGGCGAGGCGGTCGCGGGCGATCGAGAGAACTCTGTTCACGGGTGGTTCGAGCTTGAGCTCCCAGTCTCTGCCGTCGGCTTGCAGCCGAAGGAGCCTGATACGGGCGATGTTGACGGCGTGTTCGCGGTGGATCCGGACGAATCCAAAGGGCTCGAACAGCGGCGCCACCTCGCCGATCGGTCTGACATCGAGGAGCGGTGTCCGCGAGCGCAGGCGGACCTCGGTT
>JAUVSF010000713.1 GCA_030597245.1 Acidobacteriota bacterium | reverse complement strand
TGATTGAGCGCTCGTTCCACGTCCTCGTCCTCGGTGACACCCCACGTGTAGTAAAGCAGCGTTTCTCCTACCCCAACCTCCCCTGAGCCGAGATGTACTTGGAAGATCTCAGAATAGCGCCAGTGTGGAAGCTCCCGGTCCATCGCTCGCCGTGGGATTTCGCGGTAGGGTATCCGGACTGTAGTCCGTTCAATGCGCTGGACATGAAAATGCTTCGAGGCGATTGACCGTGTCACGGAAGAGGCGGAGAGGCGCCCATTGTGACCTATTGGGGCAATGGCGGACGCTGCGGCTGCCGTGGCCATTTTCAGAAACTGTCTTCTGTTCATTGTATTGGGGGTTTCCCTTCAAACTTCGAACTTCAACCTTCCAACTTCAAACTTCAAACTTGAGCGGATTAGCCGTTAGGGCAACCTGCCCATTAGGTAATTCGCAGCCAGTTCTGTTCGCTCTACCGTTCGATCCTCCCCTCACTGAAGAATTGCGATAATCCGAAGAGGTGCGCCGCTGCCTGACTCAATTTTCATTGGTAGCGCCACTATCTGAAACCCTTTGACGGGTAGCAGTTCAAGGTTCGCCACATTCTCAAAAGCTGGAATCCCGGCAGCAAAAAGGATTTGATGAGCCCTGAAGTATTGGGACTGGCCCCTGTCGATGCTTGCGGTATCCAGACCGACTGCTCCGATGCTTCGATTCTCCACAAGCCACTTCGCCGCATCCGGGTCCAGTCCCGGAAAATGTAAGTTCTTTACTGCCTCGGCACCATGTTGATCCGTACCCAAGTACTGCTTCTTGTCCGGGTAGAACCTTCCCCAGCCGGTTCGAAAAAGGAGAATGCTCCCTTCAGGAATTTTACCGTTGGTGGCCTCCCAACTCTTGATATCTGTGATGCTGATCAGGTAGTCTGCGTCGCCTGCTGTACGATCGCTCACATCAATCAGCACTCCAGGAGCTACCAACCGCCTGAGATCGATTTCATCGACGGCGGGTGATCCTTCAGAGAAGTGGATCGGAGCATCGAGGTGAGTCCCACCGTGTTCAGCAGCCGCAAACGAGTTGGCTTTGTAGAAGTAGCCCTTTTCCGTCCTCCCTTCAGAGTCGACCCGAAGAGTGAATCCCTCCGCAGTTGGCCAGTAGACAGAGTCAGACGAGAAAGAATAGGTTAGATCGACAATTGTTTCTCCAGTGGTTGCCCCGGCATAACCCGGAAAAAGACACAGTTGCACTACTATTGCGCAGAGTATTCTCATTCTTTAGTTTCCCGGTGGTTTCGAAACCCAATCAGGTGTGCCGAACCAGTCATGCATTTCCTTTTCGAACGGCGCAACGATCTCGGGCGGCTCTTCCCTCGCTCCCAAGTCTCCCGTCTCTGTCATCCACGTATCGAGCGCTGCCCGTAGGCGGATGAGTGCCTCGCGATCCTCCCGTTTGTTTGATTTGGAGAGGTTATGGATTTCGTGTGGATCGGCTTTCGTATCATAGAGCTGTTCTTCCGGAAACGGTTTCATCAACTCCGCAGCAGGGCCGGTGAGCTTACCCTCAGCGTAGAGTTGCCTCATGAGCGGTTTCACAAGGAAGCATTTCTCCTTATAGCGATTGAGTGTGAGGAAGCCTGCACCGGGCGTAAAGTTACGAACGTAGTGATACCGCTGGTCATGCACTGAGCGGAGACGTACGACGGTCTCATCGATCCGATCACGCGCACTGAAGGCGTAGGTACGGGGCGGATCGGCGTCCTGGCCCAGGAAGTTCCGACTCTGCATCCCAGCCGGACGGGGAACTCCAGCCATCCAGAGGGTCGAAGCCGTCAGGTCGAGCAGGCTAATGATCTGATCATTGACTGAGCCAGGCTGATACTGCGGCGGCGCAGGATAGCCCTTTGGCCAGCGCAGAATCATGGGGACGTGCAGCCCGCTGTCCCAGCACCAGTGAATGCCGCGTGCATCCAATCGGCCGTTGTCGCCAAAGAAAATGACAACCGTCCTGTCCGCAAGCCCATCCTTTTCCAGCTGTTCCAAAATCCAGCCTATCCGGACATCCATGCCGGAAACCGAGTTGAGATAGCGGGCCCATTCCTGACGCGTAATCTCATGATCAGGGTAATAGGGTGGTGGTGTCACATTGTCCGGTGTCGCAACCTGTGGGTGCCAATCTTCTCCGACCCACTTAACGCGTGCCTTTTCGGCGGACTTGCGATCATAGATGTCGTATTCAGCCTCCAATGTGTTGATCTGGGCAAAGAAGGGCTGGTTTTCTCTGAGCGCGGACCAGTCGGAAGACTGGTAGATAGGCCCTTCGTTTACGAAGTTAAGGTCGAGCTTTCCGGTGCCGACCTCGCGGTCACCAACGTGGGTGATGTTGGCCGTGAAATATCCGGCGTCCTGAAGCCAGTGGGTCAGCGGCCGGACCCCAGCCGGTA
>JAUVSF010000671.1 GCA_030597245.1 Acidobacteriota bacterium | reverse complement strand
GCAGTCTTAGAGCTGAAGGGAGTATTATATCCAAAATCATGGAGCTCTTTAACTCCTTGATATTATGATATGTTATTTTTTACTTGACAGGAGACTATAGGATTGTCCCCCATTACGACCTGGTAGTCATTCGCTAACCTTCAGGGTTCCAAGTTCGCTTTTCCTCCAGGTTACACTTGTCACTGAGCTGGCAATGAACTTGGGCACCTCGTAGATCTCCGAAGGAGCTAAACTGAAGCTGGTAACGGTTTCCAGTAGCCGCTTCATGAAGTTCTCGTCAGACTCGCTTCGATTCATCAGGAATACAACTGGGCGGTCAAATGATGGCTTGGTTGTCTCCAGGAACTTCTTCAGGCTGGACAGCACAGCTCCCATATCGAGCTTGCCCATCAAGGATGAGGTAAGGTCAGAATACGTTGTGTTCTGGTTTTGAAAGGCCTGGAATGCGAGCCGGCGATTCAGCCCGCCGATGTCGAACCGAGGGGAAGAGCGAAGTTCGAGAACGAACGAAGGCCTTGCGTGTCGTAGAGTCTCCCGGAACTCCTCCTCCGTCACGTCAGGAAAATGCATGAAGATCAATAGACCGTGACGAGGCAGCGGGAACAGCATGCGCTGTGAAGCAGGTTCTTGGAAATCCTCAGCAGAGATCTTCGCCCGCCTTGGCGGATATACAACCTGTAATCTCGGTCTTCTAGTCTCTTCAGTCATTTCCGGAAACCTCCTCAGATAGCTGTGCTTCAATCTGTATATAGCTCACTCTCGGCAGATGCCACGGTGTGCCCCAGTCTGGAGGTTGGAAGCGCATCTCCCCGGTATCGGAATCTTGAAGTGGTCTATCCTTCTTGAAAGCGCGTTTATAGAGCTGAGGGGCGACACCCGAGAAAGGTCGGAAAAGAACTTTGTCCCCACCCCTGCTCGGTGGCTTCCAGCCTGAATGCTCAATAACTATTGAGTCTTTGTGGAGATTCAGAGCTTGGCTCTTGGGGTACGGTTCGATGTACTGGACTTCGTCTACACCTGCTGTCACGATGTGACGTGCGCAGTAGTGGCAAGGGAACGTCGTAACGAACAGACGGGTGCCGACGAGGGATACCCCTTTGCGAGCAGCAGAAAGCAGAGCATCCATCTCCGCGTGAACTGCACGGCTGAACTCCAGTAGTTCGCCGATTCGCGTGTTCCGAAGTTCCTTAGCCACGCCCTTTTTACGTTCCGGGGTCAGTTCACGCAGCTCCTTCAAGTCTGCAATGAGTTCATTGATGATCAGATTCTGTTCCTGGACGTTTCGACAGGCTCGCTCTTTGGCACATCGTGCATCTTGTGGTTCCTGATCGAAAGATTCTCCATACACGCCCCCCCCAGCCTTCGGAACCTCGTTGGTCCCTGTCGCTACCACGTTGCCATGTATATCAACCACTGCTGCGCCCACTTGACGGGAGAGACAGCCGCTCTGCATTTGAGCGCTGTGAGCATGGTGCATGGCCATCTCCGCGACTGTAGGCCTGACCAGTTCTGAGTGAGTCAAGATTTTGACGAGCCGAGACAGGTTCTCCACGACGTCCCAGTCTGGATTCGGCTCGTCTCCCTTCATTCGGTCAACAGTGTTGTCAACGAAGTAGTCGGATAAGTGGAAAGCGTCGGCGACGTGCTGGCCGTGCTTCTCTGCTGCGTCGGCATCGCGCTTCATGAAATCGAGTGCATTTGTCCGCCCGGCGTCACGGTACTTCTTCCCGATTCGTGCGACTCGCCTCTCATCTTCACACACTACACCGATCAGGACAAAGGCGTCTTTGTAGACGTGACGCAGGAATTGAACCTCGGCGGGCTGACGAATTGAATCCAGAATGTAGGCTCTTGGCTTGCGGTCGGGTGTGACGGGCTGCCCCTTGGCAGCTTTCACATTCGTTTTACTGGCCCGAATCTCACGGATTTGTAATACGAGTGCGCGGGCGATCGCGGCGTAATCTTCTTTGCCAGAAGCTGTCTTCTCGCAACGCATGAGATCGCCGTAGTCTTGAAACATCTTCACTTGCGTTAGCGATGGTGGGTTGGTCGCCTCGGGCAGCGTCTGGCCTCGGCTCCTTGCCCAAGCCTCGATCACTTTCCGAGCCTTGAGAATCTCAACATCGAACGGATCGCCATCAACAATTATTTCCTTCAAGAGGTTTTTCAACTGTTCGGCAACCACACTGGTCCCCGAACCTGCGTGCCCAACAACTGCAAAGACCAACTCGTTTGACGCTTCATCCAGCAGGATGCGTCGAGATTCACGACCCAGAGCTTTCGCGTTCAGGTCAGGGAGTTTACTCAGGACTTTCGTCACGGCAAGGTCTCCGTTTGTATGTCAGGTCCCACCACGAGCCAGATTCTGCTCATCCATTTAGTGGCAACCAAACGTGTCCACATGTGCCTCGAAATGGCGTCGGGGAGCGGCGCCCACCCACTGAAGGTAAACCCAGTTTCTGGATCAATGCATCGGCCGACGAGCCGGTTTCATGATCACCTGTTGGCGCTGAAGGCACTCGATGCTTGACTGGATATAAGTCCCTTTTAGGGAAATGACTGTAGAGAAATTCCCCTTGTGAGTCAAGAAAAAAGTAACCACAAGATACTATTAGAACAAAATCAAGTTGGATATCGAAAACGTAAACCATTTAAACCACTTACCAATACAAGACTTTATTGTGGGTCAATCCGAATTTGTGAAAGAAAATAATATCAAAAATGAATGTTTTTCATT